>JADZCB010000093.1 GCA_020851775.1 Gammaproteobacteria bacterium | reverse complement strand
GCCCGCAAGGGCCTGGCCGACACTGCGCTGAAGACGGCCAACTCGGGTTACCTCACGCGCCGTCTTGTCGACGTCGCACAGGATCTCGTCGTCACCGAACACGACTGTGGCACCGCGGCGGGCATCACGATGACGGCACTGATCGAGGGAGGCGATGTCGTCGAGGCATTGCGTGATCGCGTACTCGGGCGCGTCACGGCCGAGGCGGTCTACCGAACGGGTACCGAAATCGAAATTGCGCCGGCCGGCACGCTGCTCGACGAGAAATGGGTGCAGCACCTGGACGAGATGGGTGTCGACGAAGTGAAGGTCCGCTCGCCGATAACTTGTGAAACCCGCTACGGTGTGTGTGCAAGCTGCTATGGACGTGATCTGGCGCGCGGCCACATCGTCAACGTCGGTGAAGCGGTCGGTGTCATCGCCGCCCAATCGATCGGCGAGCCCGGTACGCAGCTCACGATGCGTACGTTCCATATCGGCGGTGCGGCGTCGCGTGCGGCGGCGGTCAGCAGCATCGAAGTGAAATTCGGCGGCACCGTACGTCTGCAGAACATGAAGACGCTGCGTCACCAGAACGGCACGCTGATCTCGGTGTCACGCTCCGGCGAACTCGTGATCATGGACGACATCGGCCGCGAGCGCGAACGCTACAAACTGCCTTACGGGGCGATCATGTCCGTCAGCGACGGCAGCGTCGTCAAGTCGGGCCAGAACATCGCGAACTGGGATCCGCACACGCACCCGATCATCACCGAAGTGGACGGTTACGTTCGCTTCAAGGACATCGTCGAAGGTGTGACGGTCGCACGGCAGGTCGACGAAATCACCGGACTGTCGAGCATCGTCGTCACCGATCCGAAACAACGCGGTTCGGCGGCGAAGGATCTGCGCCCGATGATCCAGCTCGTCGACGGCAGTGGCCGGGAAATCAAGATCCCCGGTACAGAGCTGCCGGCGCAGTATTTCATGCCGCCGAACGCTCTCGTCGCGGTTGAAGACGGCAGCCAGGTGAAGATCGGCGACACCATTTCGCGTATCCCGCAGGAATCGTTGAAGACCCGTGACATCACCGGCGGTCTGCCGCGCGTGGCCGACCTGTTCGAGGCGCGCAAGCCGAAGGAACCGGCGATCCTCGCCGAGGCCAGTGGCACCGTGTCGTTCGGCAAGGACACCAAGGGCAAGCAGCGACTCATCATCCGCACCGACAAGACCGACGAGGTCGAGACGCTGATCCCGAAATGGCGGCACGTGACGGTGTTCGAGGGCGAGCATGTGGAGAAGGGCGACGTCATCTGCGACGGCGCGCCGGACTCACACGACATCCTGCGCCTGAAGGGGGTGCCCGAGCTGACCCGCTACATCGTCAACGAAGTGCAGGAGGTCTACCGCCTGCAGGGCGTGAAGATCAATGACAAGCACATCGAAGTGATCGTGCGTCAGATGCTGCGCAAGATCGAAGTGAGCGCCTCGGGCGACACACGCTTCCTGGCCGGCGAGCAGGTCGAGAAGGAGCGGTTGTTCGACGAGAACGACAAGATGGTCCGCGAGGGCAAGAAGCCGGCCGAGTACCAGCAATTGCTGCTGGGTATCACGAAGGCCTCGCTCGCGACCGAATCGTTCATTTCCGCGGCATCCTTCCAGGAGACGACACGCGTGCTGACCGAGGCGTCGGTTTCGGGCAAGCGTGATGAGCTCCGCGGCCTGAAGGAGAACGTGATCGTCGGCCGACTGATCCCGGCCGGCACCGGCTTTGCGTACCATACCGACCGCCGCCGGCGGCGCCGGCAGGGCGCGGATGCCCCGACGTTTGCGTTCAATACACCGGTCGTCGAGCCGCTGCCGAGCATGTCGACGGATTCGGAAGCGCCTCCGGCGGGCGATCTTTCCAATGAAGGGTAGCCGAAGCGTTGACACCTCTCTAAGCGGCTCAATATAATTCCGCTCCTACGACAGGCCGGGCCACCGAGCCTGTCGTTTTTTTCACGCTGGATTTACCGTTCGCAGATCCACCCGCCGCGGCACCTCGCCGGGCGACCGGCAATCACCCGGTGGTCTTGGCGGTGGAGAACGGGGGTTCTGAGCCCCCACTAGGCGACAATAACCAACACGCTCAGGCCGTGCCTATCGAGGGCAGCGCCTGCGGTCAAAGCACTGCCCGTCACCGGGCTGAGAGATGGAATAGGGCACATGGCGACAATCAATCAGTTGGTGCGCAAGCCTCGGAACATACAGCAGAAAAAGAGTGCTGTGCCGGCACTTGAAGGCTGTCCGCAAAAGCGCGGCGTATGCACGCGCGTGTACACGACGACCCCGAAGAAGCCGAACTCCGCGCTCCGCAAGGTCGCCCGCGTGCGTCTGACGAACGGCCAGGAAGTCACCACCTATATTGGCGGCGAAGGCCACAACCTCCAGGAACACTCGGTGATCCTGATTCGTGGCGGTCGCGTCAAAGACCTGCCTGGAGTGCGCTACCACACCGTCCGCGGCACTCTCGACACTTCCGGCGTCAATGATCGTCGCCAGGCCCGTTCGAAGTACGGCGCCAAGCGCCCGAAGACGAAG
The DNA here is from genome assembly GCA_020851775.1 of Gammaproteobacteria bacterium. GTDB lineage: Bacteria > Pseudomonadota > Gammaproteobacteria. The sequence continues at coordinate 2,834 of JADZCB010000093.1, read as the reverse complement.
GGCGCCGCCAAGGCCAAATAACCCGCACCCCGAAGCATCCAAGCCGAGAACTCCCAGCCATGTCCAGACGTCGCGTCGCAGCCAAACGGGAAATCCTGCCTGATCCGAAATACGGAGATCAGGTCGTGGCCAAGTTCATCAACATGATCATGGAGTGCGGCAAGAAGTCGATCGCCGAGAAGATCGTCTACGGCGCCCTCGACGAAATGTCCAAGAAGGGCCGCGGTGAGCCGCTGGACGTCTTCAAGCACGCATTGTCGAACGTCGAGCCGCGCGTCGAGGTGAAGTCTCGTCGGGTTGGCGGTGCGACCTATCAGGTGCCGGTGGAAGTGCGTCCGGGCCGCCGCTCCGCGCTCGCGATGCGCTGGCTGGTCGACGCCGCCCGCAAGCGCGGTGAGAAATCGATGGACCGCCGCCTCGCCGGTGAGCTGCTCGATGCGTTCGAAAACCGTGGCACCGCGGTGAAGAAGCGTGAAGACACGCACAAAATGGCGGAAGCGAATCGCGCTTTCGCACATTACCGCTGGTAAGGATCGGCGGCAGGTCAAGGAACAGCAATCGTGGCACGTACGACTCCCATCGAGCGCTACCGAAACATCGGTATCGCCGCGCACATCGACGCCGGCAAGACGACAACGACCGAGCGTATTCTTTTCTACACCGGCCGCTCGCACAAAATGGGTGAAGTCCACGATGGCGCGGCGACGATGGACTGGATGGCGCAGGAACAGGAACGCGGGATCACGATCACGTCCGCGGCGACCACCTGCTTCTGGCGTGGCATGGCCAAGCAGTTTCCCGAACATCGCATCAACATCATCGACACCCCGGGCCATGTCGACTTCACGATCGAAGTCGAGCGCTCGTTGCGGGTGCTCGACGGTGCCGTGTCGGTGTTCTGCGCCGTCGGCGGCGTGCAGCCGCAGTCCGAGACCGTCTGGCGTCAGGCCAACAAGTACGGCGTGCCGCGCCTTGCGTTCGTCAACAAAATGGACCGCGCCGGCGCGAACTTTCTGCGCGTCGTCAGCCAGATGCGCGAACGCCTCGGTGCGAACGCGGTGCCGATTCAGCTTCCGATCGGTGCCGAGGAAACGTTCGAAGGTGTCATCGACCTGATCCGCGAGAAGGCGTTGTTTTGGGAAGAAGAAAACATGGGGATGAACTTCATCGAGAAGGACATCCCGGACAGCATGAAGGCGGAGTGCGCGAAGCATCGCGAGGCGCTGGTCGAGTCCGCCGCCGAAGCCGAAGAGGAACTGACCGAAAAGTACTTGAACGGTGAAGCGCTTTCGATCGCGGAGATCAAGCGTGGTCTGCGCGCGCGTACGCTGAAAAGTGAAGTGGTGCTGGTCGTCTGCGGTTCCGCCTTCAAGAACAAGGGCGTGCAGGCAATGCTCGACGCCGTCATCGAATACCTGCCGGCGCCGGGCGACGTAGAGGACATCAAGGGCGTGCTCGAGGACGGCAGTGAAGCCCGGCGCGTGTCGTCGGACGACGCACCGTTCGCTGCACTCGCGTTCAAGATCGCGACCGACCCCTTCGTCGGCACGCTCGTGTTCTTCCGCGTCTATTCCGGGGTGTTGATCTCGGGAGACTCCGTTTACAACCCGGTCAAGGATCGCAAGGAACGGATCGGCCGCCTCCTGCAGATGCACGCGAATTCGCGTGAGGAAATCAAGGAAGTGCGGGCCGGCGACATCGCGGCCGCCGTCGGGATCAAAGACGTGACCACCGGTGACACGCTGTGTGATCTCAACAACATCATCACGCTCGAACGCATGGAGTTCCCGGAACCCGTCATCGCGGTTGCCGTGGAGCCGAAGACGAAGGTCGATCAGGAAAAGATGGGTATCGCATTGCAGCGCCTCGCCGCCGAGGACCCGTCCTTCCGCGTGTCGACGGACCAGGAGTCGGGGCAGACCATCATTGCCGGGATGGGTGAACTGCATCTCGAAATCATCGTCGACCGCATGCGCCGCGAGTTCAAGGTCGAAGCGAACGTCGGCAAGCCGCAGGTCGCCTACCGCGAAACGATCCGCGGTACCGTCGAGAAGCAGGAAGGCAAGTTTGTCCGCCAGTCGGGCGGTCGCGGTCAGTACGGTCACGTCGTCGTCAAGATGGAACCGAACGAGGCGGGTAAAGGCTTCGAATTCGTCAACGGCATCGTCGGCGGCGTGATCCCGAAGGAATATATTCCCGCCGTGCAAAAAGGCATGGAAGAGGCGATGCAGACCGGGGTCGTCGCCGGTTACCCGATGGTCGATATCAAAGTCACGCTGTTCGACGGTTCCTATCACGATGTCGACTCGAACGAGATGGCGTTCAAGATCGCGGGCTCGATGGCTTTCAAGGAAGCCGCCGCGAAATGTAAGCCGGTCCTGCTCGAGCCCGTGATGAGCGTCGAGGTCGTTACGCCGGAAGATTATGTAGGTACGGTGAACGGCGATTTGAACCGCCGTCGCGGCATGCTCGAAGGCTCCGAGGAATCGGCTGCCGGCCGTGTGATCAAGGCGCAGGTGCCGTTGTCGGAGATGTTCGGGTATTCGACCGACCTCCGTTCGGCCACGCAGGGCCGCGCCACCTATACGATGGAATTCTCGCGCTACGTCGAAGCACCAAAGAGCGTTGCCGACACGGTGACGAAGCGCTCCTGATACCAACCGCCAGTCAACACAGAACCAGCAGATCCGGAAGAGGTTAGATCGCCATGGCCAAGGGAAAATTCGAAAGAACGAAACCGCACGTGAACGTGGGGACGATCGGTCACGTTGACCACGGGAAGACGACGCTGACGGCGGCGCTGACGGTGGTGACGGCGAAGAAGTACGGCGGCG
>JADZCB010000092.1 GCA_020851775.1 Gammaproteobacteria bacterium | reverse complement strand
CGCAGCATCGGTCTCGCCTTCCAGGTCCAGGACGACATCCTCGATGTCGAGGGCGCGACCGAAGTGATCGGCAAGCGGCAGGGGTCGGACATCGACCGCGACAAGCCGACCTATCCCAACCTGCTCGGCATGGCCTCCGCCAAGGCGACCGCACAGCGGCTGTGCGACGAGGCCCTCGCCTCGCTCACCGGTTTCGGCACCGGTGCCGACACGCTGCGCGGACTCGCACGCTACATCGTCGGCCGCGATCGCTGAGCGCGGCCGCCCGTTGCAGTTTCTCCCGAGCCGACCGCGTCGGGAAGCCGTCGTCCATCTACCGGCGCCACGGATTTCCGACGCGCGCCGCGTGCCGACCACCACGACGACACCGGCATGCCGCGCGTACCGGCAGCCAAGTCCTTGAATGAGAGTCGGCGCAGACTTTGGCACAGCTCGTGCTTTTCTGGGACAGCAACGATGCGTAGGCGTGTCGTTGCCTCCTCCCTTTGGTCCATTACGGGTGCTGCGGCACCCGTTTTTTTGTCCGATGCGGGCCAAATCGTTGCCGCCGTCCGGTCCTCAACCGTCGCGCGTCCGCTCGTCGGCCTTCGCCGCCTCCCACAGGGCGTCGAGTGTCGCGGCATCCAGTGCATCGAGCACGTGCCCCTCCGCGGCCGCCCGCGTCTCCACGGAGCGGAACCGGCGTTCGAAGCGTGCGTTCGCGGCGCGCAGCGCCGTTTCGGCATCGAGGCCGAGATGGCGTGCGAGATTCACGCAGGTAAACAGCAGATCACCGACTTCATGCGCAATCGCCTGATCGCTGCCCTCGCTCAGCGCGGCGTCGAGTTCGGCCGTTTCTTCGCGGAGTTTGTCGATGACCGGCGCCACCGTGGGCCAGTCGAAACCGGTACGGGCTGCGCGCTGCTGCAGTTTCATCGCCCGCGACAGCGCCGGCAGCGCCAGCGGCAGATCGTCGAGAACCGAGGCCCGGGCGCCACCGCCCCGCTCGGCTGCCTTGATCTGCTCCCAGCGCACGGACTGCGCGGCAGCGTCGCCGCGTGCCTCCGTCCCGAACACGTGCGGATGCCGCCGCATGAGCTTGTCGACGAGGCCGCGACAGATCGCATCGAAATCGTATGCGCCCCGCTCGGCACCGATCTGCGCGTAGAACACCACCTGGAACAGCAGATCGCCCAGTTCTCCGGGCAATCCCGCCCAGTCTTTGCGTTCGATGCAGTCGACGACTTCGTAGGCTTCCTCGAGGGTATGGCGGACGAGACTCGTCGGCGTCTGTTGCAGATCCCAGGGACAGCCGCTGTCGGGATCCCGCAGACGCCGCATCAGGACCAGCAGGTCATTCAGCGCGGAACTCATGGCGACGACTGTATCGCACGCACCGAGTCTCTGCAGCGGCCGGGCAATCCGCATGCGGTCACCACGCGATCGTCGCGCCCCAGAGCCGCTTGATTGCCTCATGCAAATATGGTGACAATCCGGTGCAGTCGCCGATCGACTCTCCACTCCACTCCGGGACTTCAGGCGCAACACTAGCCATGGCCGCCGTGCCGCTGATACTCCGCCTCGACATCACCGGCGCGCCGGTGCGGTGGATGCCTTGGCAGGACGCCGTGTCGTTGTACAGTCGGGGTCTCGTCGCGTGGACGGCGGGTGATCACGAATTCGAAATCCGCGGCGGCATCGCCCGTGAAACGGGACTGCGCTCACGGATCGTCCTGCACAGCATCGTCGCCGTGAAGCGTTCGGGTCAGCGCCTCCTGGTCCAGCGCACGACACCCCCGTTGAACAATCACGAACTGTTCCGCCGCGACGGCTTCATGTGCATGTACTGCGGCATGCAATGCACCGAGCACCAGTTGACGCGCGATCACGTCGCCCCGCTGTCACGCGGTGGCACGGACGTCTGGTCGAACGTGGTGGCCGCGTGCAAGAGCTGCAACACGCGCAAGGGCGGACGCCGACCCGAACAGGCGAACATGCCGCTGCTCGCCGTGCCCTACGTGCCGAACTGGGCGGAGTTCCTGGCGCTGTCGAACCGTCGCATCCTGTCCGACCAGATGGATTTCCTGCGCACGCAGTTCAAATCCAAGGCACGGTTGCTGGGCTTCGCGACCCATTGAACCGGCTCCATGTGCGCGCACGCCCGCTCGACGCGGCACCCGTGATTACTCGACATATTCGCGCTCACCCGTCCAGCAAGCACCGAGGCCATCGATGAAGCAGCCTGTTTCCCTGCCCACGCCGTTCCGCGTTTCTGTCGCCTGTGCGCTGCTCGGCGCCTGCATGTCGGCCGCGGCGATCGACGCCGAAGGCAATTACGCGGTATGGGGCATCGGCCAGGCGTCGTGCCATCAGTTCGGGAAAGCCCATGCCGCCGATGACGGGCTCGCTGCGTACAAGGCTTATCTCGCCGGTTATCTCACCGCGTACAATGCGCTGGTGAAAGACGTCTACCAGGTCACCGGCACGCACAGCGCAAAGGACAACCTCACCGCGATCGCGGCGCACTGTGCGAAGAACCCGATGGACAGCTTCGAGCGCGCGATCCAGGTCCTGATCGAGGCGGGCATGCAGCGCAAGACGGACGGCAGCACCGCCTGGGGCAGGGCTGCGCCGGCAGCGCGATGATCGGCGCGCTCGCTGCCCAGCATCGACACCTCGAGCGCGTGCTGCGCGAGATCGCGGCACCCGTCGGCCCGCATCCGCTGCTGTGCACGGCGCACCCACCGTCCCGCCCGGTGCCAGCCGCGGTGCTCGTGCCGATCGCCTGCGACGACAAACCGGAAATACTGCTGACCGTGCGTCACAGTGCGTTGCGCAGCCATCCCGGCCAGATCAGCTTTCCGGGAGGACGCGTCGATGCGGCCGATACCGATGTCGCCGCGACGGCCTTGCGTGAAACCTGGGAAGAAGTCGGCATCGATCCCGGCGCCGTCGAAGTGCTCGGCACGTTGCCGCCTTATCTGACCGGTACGGGCTACAGCGTGGTGCCGGTGCTCGGTCTGATCCCCGCGCGCTACCACTATCGTCTCGCGCGCGACGAGGTCGAAGAAGTCTTTCACGTGCCCTGCGACTTTCTGTTCGAGACCGGGACCTGGGAGACGCGGGAATACGAAGTCGAAGGCGGCCGTCGGGCCTATGCGGAGATCTGGTTCGGCCGCCATCGCATCTGGGGCGCGACGGCCGGGATGATCGTCGGATTGCGTGAGTGCCTGCATCGATGCTCCCTGCCGATCTCCGCTGCGGACGCACGCAAGTAATTGCGATCGCCGTTAGAATCGTTCATTATTTGACTGTTAATACAAAAGAATTCCTCACTAGGAATGCTCGTTCAAGTCGATAGGAGATAAACAATGTACGAATCCCTTACTCTGGCGGTTCGCGCCGCGATGATCGTCGGCGCCATGGGCCTGGTCGCCGGTTGCTCGAACGTGACCCCGGAGCAGCTTTCCGCAGTCGAGTCCAAGGCCAGCGAAGCGCTGTCCAAGGCGAATTCCGCGTCGACGACGGCGTCGGAAGCGATGAAGACGGCCTCCGCCGCGGCCGAAGCCGCCAAGGCTGCCCAGGCTTCCGCCGATGCGGCGATGGCCTGCTGCAACGACAACAAGTCGCGTCTCGATTCGATGTTCGAAAAGGCGATGCGCAAGTAAGCGTTGCCGCTTCGGCGTCATGCAGAGAACCCCGCGCAAGCGGGGTTCTTCGTTTCAGGGGTTCACAGCCACCGCTACCGGCGACGTGACACGTCAACCGCCCTGTCAGGGCAGTCGCGCGGCGAGATCCCGGGATTGCGTCACGGCAGCGGTGCGCGGTGCAATCGCGCCGATCACGGCCGGCACGCCGTCCTTGCGATAGATCGCACCGCGCAACGCGGCCCAGTCGAGCCCGATGTCGTGGCCGACCGACAGCGGGACTATCTTCGCCATCACGTGTGAAAACGCCTCGGCGAATTTTCCGGAGTGGACGTCTTCCTCGAGTGCGGGATGGACTTCGAGCAGCAACTTGCCGCCCGACACGCCGAGCTTGTACGGCTGATTGACGATGCGCACCGTCGTGCCGACCGGCACGCTGTGGAATACGCGCTCGATGTCTTCCGGATACAGTCGCATGCAGCCGTGCGTGACCCGCATGCCGATGCCGAAGGGTTTGTCGGTGCCATGGATCAGATAGCCGTTGAACCCCAGGCGCAACGCAAAGCGGCCGAGCGGATTGTTCGGGCCCGCCGGCACGACCGCCGGCAGGATGTCGCCTTCGGCGGCGTGTTCGCGCCGGATCGACGCCGGCGGCGTCCAGCTCGGATCCTTGACCTTGCTGACGACTTTCGTCGCCCCATGCGGGGTCGCCCAGTCCTGGCGCCCGATGCTCACCGGGTAGGTCGCGACTTCCTGCGGCTGACCCTGGCGCGGCGGCTGGAAGTGATAGATGCGCATCTCGGCGACGTTGATGACGATGCCCGAACGCGGCACGTCCGGCAGCACATACTGGCTCGGGATCACGATTTCCGTATCTTCACCGGTGAGCCAGGGATCGACGCCCGGGTTCGCGAGCCGCATCTCCTTGTAGCCCTGGCTGTAGGTGCGCGCGATGTCGGCGATCGTGTCCTCGCGTACGGTGGTGGTCAGCGCGAGTTCGCCGAGTACGTCACCGTGGAGTGTGTAGATCCGTGCCGTGGCGTCCTGTGCCGCCGCGAAGAGGCCGAGTGCGCAGATCGCCGCGCGCAGTAGAGTCGATACGTCCGCCATGTCCCTTGCCTCGTTTACGTGCACGTCTTCATCTCGCGACGCGCCGCATGCGCAACGCCGCCGCGGCAATCGCGGCCCAGCCGGCGATCAGGGCGCAGCCACCCCACGGGGCGCTGACCTTCAGGGCCGGCCACCCGGCCGCCGTCGCGATGATCAGACTCCCGCTGAACAAAATCATTCCCGCCGTGAACAGCACGGCCGCCAGTGTCAGCGGCAGCACCGGCCGCGGCTGGAGCGCCCGATATGCGGCGAGCCCGAGCATCGCCACCGCGTGCAGCAGCAGATAATTCACGGCCGTCTGAAAGCTGTGGCCTGCCGGCGTCGCCGGGTCGAGCGCCAGCGCGTGAGCGCCGAGCGCACCCGCGATGGTGCCGGCGACACCGCCCGATCCGGCCACGAACAGCTCCCAGTTTTTCATGCGGCGCATTATAACGATTCGATCGCCGTCCGCCGCACGGGTGGCACGGCCCACAAGGCTGGCCGCTCGACAGACTTCGATCCTAAGATGAGGCCATGGACGACCAGCGACTCGACAAGTGGCTGTGGTGTGCACGCTTCTACAAGACGCGGGCACTCGCCGTCGATGCGATCAAGGCGGGTCGCGTCGCCGTCAACGATCAGATCGCCAAGCCTTCGAAGGCGCTGGTCGTCGGTGATTGCCTGCTCGTCCGCCTGCCGCCTTACGAATGGGTGATCGAAGTCTGCGGACTCGCCAGACAGCGTCTCGGTGCACCCGAGGCGCGCAAACTCTATGCAGAGACGCCGGCAAGCGTGGCGGCTCGTGAACGCCTGCGCGAACAACTGAAACTCTCGGCGGTCGTCGACGATCTCCGCGGCGGCAGGCTGACGAAGAAGGATCGGCGGGACCGCGAGGCATTCAAGCGTGGCACCTGGGCCGACGACTGACACCGTTCGCGGCGCGCGCGCCGACGCGACAGCGGCCTTCCACGCCGTCGCGGACAATCTCGCGCGCGTCGTCACCGGGGCCGGTGCCACGATCCGGCCGCTGCTCGCCGCATTCTTCGCCGGCGGGCATGTGCTCCTCGAGGATGTGCCGGGCACCGGCAAGACGACGCTGGCGAAGGCACTCGCGATCTCGGTCGGCGCGCAGTTCCACCGCATTCAGTGCACGCCGGATCTCCTGCCGGGCGACATCCTCGGCGTCTCGATCTTCAATCCGCAGACGCACCGCTTCGAGGTCCACCGCGGACCGATCTTCACCGAGATCCTGCTCGCCGACGAAATCAACCGCGCGTCGCCACGCACGCAGTCGGCACTGCTCGAAGCGATGGCGGAGAACCAGATCAGCCTCGACGGCAACACGCATCGCCTTCCGCGTGCCTTCTTCGTGATCGCGACGCAGAATCCCATCGAATTCGAAGGCACCTATCCGCTGCCGGAAGCGCAGCTCGATCGCTTCGCGCTGCGCCTCGCGCTCGGCTATCTCGATGTCGCCGATGAAGTCGCGATGCTCGCGGCACGTCTCGGTGACGATCCGCTCGACGAACTCACCGCCTGCATCGACGTCGCGGACGTACTCACCGTGCGCGAGATCGCGCGGCGTGTCACGATCAGCGACGAGCTGCTGCACTATGCCGTCGCGCTGTGTGCGGCGACGCGCCAGTTGCCCGAAGTCGCGCTCGGCGCGAGCCCGCGGGCGTCGTTGACGCTCGTGCGCTGCGCGCAGGTGCTCGCCTGCGCCGACGGACTCGCGCACGTGTTGCCCGAACATCTGCAGGAACTCGCCAACGCGGTGCTGGCGCACCGTCTGCTGCTGAAGCCGGCCGTGCGCCACGGCGGGGTCCGGCTCGACACACTGATCGCGCGGCTGGTGGAATCCGTACCGGTCCCCCGCTGATGCGTGGCTGGCTGTTGCGCTGGTTTCCGCTCGCGACGCGTGCAGGGCGGGCTTTTGGCGAACGCTTCACGCCGCTCGGCAAATGGCTGCTCGCGACCGCGGGCCTCGCCGGCATCTTCAGCGCCGATCCGACGCGCACACATGCGTTCCTTTTGTTCGGGGCCACGAGTGCGCTGCTCACCGTCGGCGTCGTCGGCAGTCTCGTCTCGCGTCCGCAGGTGCGCGCGCGGCGCGAGCTGCCACCCGTCGCCACGCACACTTGCACGACGCACTACGTGATCGAATTGCATAACGTAGGGCGACGCGCACTCGACGGTTGCCGCCTTGCCGATCGGCTGCGTCTCTGCTATCCGACGCGCCAGGCCTTCGCCGATGAAATCGCCGATGCGCCGGACGACAACTGGTTCGATCGCCGCATCGGCTTCCTGCGCTGGCAACGCCTGCGCCAGCGCCTGCAGGGGGCGACGCTCGTGCCGGCGGGAGTCGCTCCACTGGCGCCCGGGCGCGTCGTGCGCGTCGCGCTCGATGTCACGCCGCTGCGTCGCGGCTGGTTGCAGTTCGACGCCGTACGCGTGCTGCATACCGAGCCGCTGGGTCTCTGCCATACGGTCGTCACGTTGCCGCTCGCGGCGCGGCTTCTGTGCCGACCGCCCGTCGTCGCGATGCCGGCCTTCCGTCTGCCGCAGCCCGGTGTGCGCCCGCGCAGCGAAGGGCAGGCGCGCCGCCGCGACGACGGCGCCGCCTTCTTCGCGCTCCGCGAATATCGACCGGGCGATCCACCGAAACACATCGACTGGCGCAGTTCGGCCCGGCGCGCGCAGCCGGTCGTCCGCCAGTTCGCCAGCGCGACGCGCACGACGCCGCGCATCCTCGTCGATCCGGCCGCCGGCCACGCGCAGCGCGACTTCGAAACGATGACGAGTGTCGCCGCGTCGGTGTTTGTCGCCGCGCACGAGCAGGGACCCGTGCAACTCGTGCTGCTCGGGACCGGGCAGCCGCCGTTGACGACGCCGGGTGATGCACTCGACGCGCTGGCGCTGCTGGAGCCGACGCGCGCCGATACGCGACCGGCCTGGGCGGCGGTGCTCGATGCGGCCGCGCCGCCCTCCGGCGTGCTCGTCTGTGCGCGTTGGGACGCCGCTCGCGCAGCGTGCGTCGCGACGGTGCCGCGCACCCGGGCGCTGCTCGTGCTGTGTACCGATCCGCGCGCCGCCGCGGTCGACGGCGTCGTGACGATCACGCAACCGGCCGTACAACTGCCCGCGCTGGCGTGGCCGGCGCCCGAGCAGGCATACGCGTCGTGATCCCGACCGGCTGGACCGGCCTCGCCCTCGTGCTGTGGGGGTACGCGAGCGGACAGCTCGCGCTGGTGCTGCCGTGCGCCGTGCTGCTCGAGCTGGCGCCGCTTCTGCGACTGCGCTTCGCGTTCGACAGGCGGCAGTTCGAGCGCTGCGCCGACGGCAGCAGCATCGCCTTCGCCGTGATCGCGCTCTATCAGTTCAATGTGCACGGGCTCTATGCGATTTACGCAATCCTCGCCTTGATGCCGTGGTGCCTCGTGCCGCTGACCCTGATGCAGAGCGTCTCGACCGCGCGCCTGACGCCGCTCGCAGCGCTGGTCTATTCGCTGCGCCGCGCGGGTGAGGTGTCGAGTCTGGATCTGCGACTGCCCCTCGGCCTCTCCGCGCTGCTCGCCGCGAGTGCCGGCGAACTGCCGCGCGAAATCTACGCGGGCGGCGTCGCGCTCCTGCTCGTCTGGCTGCTGTGGGTGCGGCGGCCGCGCGCACGCCGCCTGCGCCGCTGGGGTGTCCACCTCGCGCTCGCGGCGGCGCTCGCCATTATTCTCCAGACGGCATATCTGCAACTGCACCTGCTGCTCGGTGATCTCGTGCAGGACTGGTTCCGCGAAATGAATCTCTCGCCGGCAGACGCCGCGCGCACGTCGACGGCGATCGGCAGCCTGCGCCAGCTCAAGCTCTCGGATCGCATTTTCCTGCGCGTGCGCACGACACGCGCCCCGCGCACGCCGCTGCTGCTCACCGAGGCGACGTATGTCGATTTTCGCTACGGAAGCTGGTCGAATCCGCGCCGCGCGCCGGTGACCATCGATGCGCTGCCCGGCTCGCGACGCTGGCCACTGGCGCGCGCGAGTGCAGCGGGTACGCCTTACACGCTGTCGCTGATGCGCTCACGCGAGACCGGCATCGTGCCGCTGCCGGCGGATGCGCGCGAGATCGAGGGCCCGACGATCCTCGAATTGCAGCGGCTCGCGGGCGACGGCCTGAGCGTGGAGGCGCCGCGCGGCTTCCTGCGTTACACGGTCACCAGCGCACCAGGTGCGGACACGGCACAGCCACCGACCCCGGCCGATCTCGCGTTGCCTGCGGAATACCGTGCGCTGATGACGCGCATCGCCACGGAAGCGGGCATCACCCCACTGGCGCGGCGCTCACCGCGGGCGGCGAGTGCCGAACTCGATGCGTGGTTTGCACGGCATTTCTCCTACTCGCTGGTGCAACCGAACGCGGCGCCGTGGCGCACGCCGCTCGCGAGTTTCCTGATGCTCACGCGTCGCGGCCACTGCGAGTACTTTGCGTCGGCGACGGTGCTGCTGCTGCGGGCGGCCGGGATCCCGGCGCGCTACGCGGTCGGGTATGCCGTCGACGAATACAGCCCATTGGAAGGAGCGTGGCTCGCCCGCGCCCGCGATGCGCATGCCTGGGCAATCGCATGGATCGACGGGGGCTGGCAGGTCGTCGATACGACGCCGTCGCGCTGGGCCGCGCTCGAGGATGCCCAGGCCCCGGCATGGCAGACGGCGTTCGACGTCGCGGCGTGGATCGGCTTCACGTGGCGGCGCTTGCTCGCGGGCGACGCGCCGATGCTCGAACGCGGTCTCATCGCACTTGCCTGGGCGCTGGCGGTGTGGCTCGTCTGGCGGCAACGCCACCGGCTGCGCGCACCCGAGGTCGAGCGATCCTTACCGCGCTCGCCCGGCGGTGCCGGCGACAGCCCGGTGACGGATCTGCTCGATGATCTCGCGCGCCATGGTGATCTGCCCGCCCCGGGGGAAACGACAGGCCATTTTCTGCGTCGCCGTCTGCCGGCGCGCGCCGACGGCGCGCGTCTCGATACGCTGATCGATCTGCACTATCGCGCGCGTTTCGGCGCGACGGCGCTGACGGTCGAGGAACGGGATCGCCTCGCAACCTGCGTCGCACATTTCCGTGCGCGCGTCGCCTGAAAGATGGGGGGTCGCGCTGACGGCGAGGACCATTAATCTTCGTCGAGACACCGAACGTCGGGCTTCCTTCGTCAGCCCGACCTGCACGCTACGGTCGTCGCTGTGCCGTGCCCTCCGTGGCTGGATTCAGTGCGTTTCAGTCAACGCAGGCACGCACACCCGGCTCAGGCTGCGCCGAGCGCGGCGGCGAGTTTGCGTTCGGGATCGGCGTCGGGGTGTTCGGCGATGTAACTCGCCACTGCGTCGCGCGGGATCAGATTCTGGAAAAGGCCGCGCGCTTTTTCGTCGATGGTGACACCCGGGTGACGCAGGAAGGCGTCGGCCGGGATGGCGCTGATCTCGAGCATGATCATGCTCTCGTTGGTGATGTCGCGCAGTACCGCGTAATTCGGATCGAGTCGCGCGTTGACCAGCGCGGGGCTGGCGAGGCGGTTCTCGTAGATGGCGCGGACCTCGAGTTTGTAACCGCCGATCAGCACCGGATTGATCGTTTCCTCGAGTTGACCCTCGATATTGTTGAGCCGGCTCATCACGAGATCGGACCATTCGCCTGCCGTCCCGGGCGACTTGCCGAGGGCGGCATAGATTTCGACGATGTTGTTGACCGACAGCGCGCGATAGCGATCGTGGATGAAGAGGTAGTTGCGCTCGGCGAGCATCGCGTCGCGCGTCGCGAAGCCGATGAACCGCGGCAAATCGGGGATGCGCGGGAGTTCGACGTTGAAGCCGACCCCGCAGACCAGTTGCGCGACGTTCAGGCCCAGCAACTGTGCGAGTTGCGTGCGCCGCGCCTCGCCTTCGCCCTTCAGGCGGGCACGCAGCGGCGAAAAAATGGCCGACAGACCGTGTGCAGAAGCCTGGATGAGATTTTCGAAGGACTGCATGCTCGGCATCGCCGGGATTGGCCGCCCGGTGCGGATCGAATCGAACGTGAGGGCGCCGTACGCGGCAGGACCGGCCTCCTGCCCGGCTGCAGTGATGAGTGCCGGTCAATCCTGTCGCAGCGTATCACGAACCGCGATCGGAGTTGGATAGCGCCAGACGATGACGTAGCTCGACACCACGAACGTAAGCACGGTTGCCAACTGGATCACATTCGACGCATGCGCGCCGATGACCCCGGTGTCGAGCGCGAGCACGACGATCAGAAGGCTGAACTCGCTGATCTGGCCCAGCCGCACCCCTGTTTCGCGGGCGAGGCGCTCGGCCTCGCCGGCCCGCCGCAGCAACCAGCCGAACACCATCGGCTTCACCGCGAGCGCGACGGCCGCCAGTACCGCGGCCGGCAGCAGGGCAGGACCGATCGTCGCCGGATCGAGCCGCGCACCGAGCGAGAAGAAGAACAGGATGAGGAAGAAGTCGCGCAATGGCCGCAGCGCATCGGCGACATAGAGCGACACCGGGCACGTCGCGAGCACGACGCCGGCGACGAAGGCACCGATTTCGTGCGACAAACCCAGCGTCTGCGCGAATTCGGCCACGGTGAGACACCAGGCGATGACGAGCAGAAACATGTACTCGTGAATCTGATCGAAACGTCGCAGCAGCGGTTCGACGACATGGCGTTCCGCCACCCAGGCGACGGCGACGAGCACCGGCAGGCCCAGAAGCTGACGCAGCAGTGGCCACCACTCATCGCCGGCACCGGCCATGCCCTCCAGCACGAGCAGCGCGACGATCGCGATCAGGTCCTGCAGCAGCAGGATGCTGATGATCACCTGACCCATGTGCTGATGATGGAGCGCCGTCGTCGGCAGCAGCTTGAGCCCGATGATCGTGCTCGAGAACATCATCGCGCAGCCGGCGACCGCTGCCTCGCGGCCACCGAAGCCGAGCGTGATCGCGAGCCCCGCGCCGAGCACGAAGAAAGCGCCGCAACTCGCGAGCGTGACGTGAGTCGCCTCGCGGAACATGCGCCACAACTGCGCCGGCACCATGTTCAGGCCGAGCAGGAAGAGCAGGAACATGATGCCGATCTCGGACACGCTCGTGAGCCAGCCCGCGTCCTCGACGAGGCCGAGCGCGCTCGGGCCAGCCACTGCGCCGACCACGATGTAGGCGACGATCATCGCCTGGCGCGCGAACAGTGCGAGCGTCGCGAGCACGGCCGCCCCGCTGAACACGACGAATACCGCGGAGACGACGTCGACCTCGTTCATCGACGGCGTCTTCCACGATGCGCTGCTCTTGCAGAGATTCCGTCAGCGGGCATCGTTGCAGGCTGCCGCGAATTCATCGAGCAGGATCTCCATGCGTCGGGTCGAGACGGGTTCGGCGGTGCGGACTTCGGGGGCGAAGATCGCGATGCGCAGTTCCTGCCACCAATACCACAGTCGCCCGCGCTGCGCATGCGTGAGACCGTCGGCGAGCACGGCGCTGCGTGCGAGCAGCGGCATCAGGGGTGCGTACTTGCGCCAGTCCTTCGCGGGATCGTGTGCGAGGCGATTCAGGCGCAGGTCGAGCGCGCGCAGATAGCGCGGGAGCTGCGCGGCCCGTGCCGCGTCGGCGAGCGTATCGGGCCCCGTCAACGCCTCGAGCTGGGCGCGCAGATCGTCGGCGACTTCGGGGCGCAGACGCGGTGCGAGCTCGGCGCTGCGTTGGCGCAGCGTCGCCGCCTGCGCGAACGTCGCCGCCGTCCGTTGCAGCAGCGCTTCATGGTGGGCACCGACGGCGCGCCGGGCGGCGGCGAGCAACGCGGTCCACGTCGCGGCGTCACGCGGCGGATCCGTGCCGACACAGGCGGCGCAGGCGCTCGCGACGAGCCAGTCCGCGAACGGCGTCCGCCACCCGAGCGCGCGTGCCTGCAGACCGCTGCGCCCGATCTCCGCGGCGTGCCGTCGCGCGTCCTTGAGTTCGCGCGTGAGGGCCTGTGCCAGCAGCGCGGCGACACCGGCACGGTGCATCGCCGCCGCCTGCGCCGCATCCGGATGGACTGCGACGCGGATCGTGTCGCCGTCGGCCTTCAGCGCCGGATGGCCGACGACGACGTGGCCGTCGACGCTCGTGCGCACTTCCTCGGGCAGGGTGCCGAAGGCCCACGTGCCGTCGCGCGCCTCGCCACCGGGTTGCCAGTCGGCGGCGTCGAACGCGCGGCGCGCCGCGCGCGCATGCTGGCGGGCGAGCAGCGCGAGATCGCGCCCGGCGGCGAGCGGACTGCCATCGACCCCGAGGATGCGGTAACGCATCTGCAGATGCGCGGGCAGTTCGTCGGACCGGAACGCGGCAGGCTCGATCCGGCTGCCGGTCATGCGCTCGATGTCGGCGACCAGCAAGGGCAGCAGGCGCCCGTCACGCGCCGCGATCGCCGCGGTCAGGCTCTGCGCGAATTCGTTCAGCGGCGAGACGATGCGACGCTGCGCCTTCGGCAAGGTCTTCAGCAGTGCGGCCACGCGTTCGCGCAACAGGCCCGGCACGAGTCGATCGAAATCGGCCGCCTCGAGACGGTGCAGCACGGCGGCCGGCACATCGACCGTCACGCCGTCGTCCTCGGCGCCGGGCTCGAAGCGATAATGCAAGGCGAGCTCGAGTTCGCCGACACGCAGCGTTTCCGGAAAGAGATGACGTTCGACCGACTCGAGCGCCGCGTGCGACGCATCGCGCTCCTGCATGCCGAGGACGGCATCGCGCGTCGGATCTTCCTTCAGCCAGGCGAGCAGGCGCCTGCGGCTCGTGATCCGGGCTG
>JADZCB010000091.1 GCA_020851775.1 Gammaproteobacteria bacterium | reverse complement strand
CGGCTGTTACGTGATTCGCCGTGAACTCGCCGCGCGCTACGCCGCACCGTTCGAAGCCCTGATGCGCGCCTCGCTCGCCTGCGCCGCGCGTGGTGATGATCCGGCGATCATCGCCTACGTGCGGGAACACGCCCAGGAAATGTCGCCGCGCGTGCTGCGCGATTACATCGATCTCTATGTCAACGCACGAACATACGCCCTCGGCCGCGACGGGCGCGACGCGGTCATCGCGCTCGGGCAGCGTCTCGCGGCACTCGCCGCATGAATGCGCGCGGTCCTCTCGTGATCGTCTACGCGACACTCCCCGAAGCCGCGCCCTTGCTCGCGACCCTCGCCGCCCGAGCGCTCGGCGCGCGGCCGTATCCGGCCTTCGTCGCGCGGCTGTCCGGGACGGCGCGGCGCCTCGTGGTCGCGGTGACGGGCATGGGCCTCGCCGCGGCGGACGCAGGCATCGAACGCATCCTCGTCCATGAAACGCCCGGCGAGATCGTCAACGCCGGGATCGCGGGCGCGCTGCATCCGACCCACGACGTCGGCGCGGTGCTGCGCATCGGGGCGGTCGCCGAATGCGACGACGATCGGATCGCCGCCGGCTCGTTCGTCACTCTCGACCCGGCGAGTGTTGCCTGGCTCGCCCCACCGGGTGGCGGCGTGCGCCTGGTCTCGCGGGCGACGCCCGTGTTCGACACGGCGCTGCGTGATCGTCTGGCGCGGGACGCCGATCTCGTTGACATGGAAGGCGCCCGGATCGCCGCCGGCTGCGCCCGCGCCGGCGTGCCGTGCGCGCTGCTGAAGACGATCAGCGATCGGGCGGACACTCGCGCTGCGCTGCATGCCAACCTCGCGCACGGCGCACGCCGTCTCGCCGATCACCTCGTAGCAGGGTTGCGATACGCGAGCCGGCCGCTCGCCGTCGCGCCGGGAGCAATGCGATGAATCTGCCGTCCCGCTCGACGACGCAATCCGCCACGCTGTCCCGGCCCGCGCCGGAGCGCCTCGACTTCGCGCGTGCGCTGGCACTCTTCGACGACGACGGCCCCGACCGGCTGTTCGAGGTGCGCCGCGCCGCGCACGCCGCACGCGTCGCCCGTCACGGCCTGCGCGCGAGTTTCGTCGACAACCTGCAGATCAATCCGTCGAACCTCTGCGTGCGCGACTGCACATTCTGTGGCTTCGCGGCGAAGCCCGGCGAATCTCACGCCTACGTGCAGACCGAGGCGGAAATCTTCGCCGCGGTCGCGGCGCATGCGCCGCGCGAAGTGCACATCGTCGGTGGCCTCAACCATGCGTGGGACTTTCGGCGTTCACTTGCCCTCGTCGCCGCGTTACGCGAGCAGCATCCGACGCTCTACATCAAGGCCTTCACCGCGGTCGAGGTGCACTGGTTCGCGCGCACCTCGAAGCTGTCGCTCGAAGCCGTGCTGCACGCCTTGCGCGAGGCCGGCATGAACGGCATGCCGGGCGGCGGCGCCGAGATGTTTTCCGAACGCATCCGGCAAGCGCATTTCCGTCACAAGCTCGGCGCCGACGACTGGCTCGACGTGCATGAACGCGCGCACCGGCTCGGCATTCCGTCGAACGCGACGATGCTGTTCGGTTTCGGTGAAACGCTCGCCGAACGCCTTCATCACCTCTTCAGGCTCCGCGAGCTGCAGGATCGCACCGGCGGTTTCGTGTCGTTCATTCCGCTCGCGATGCAATACGGCCACGACAGCACGCAGGCGATTTCGCCGGCGGAGAATCTCAGGATGATCGCGATGTCGCGCCTCGTCCTCGACAACGTGCCGCACGTCAAGGCGTACTGGCCGATGATCGGGCTGTCGACCGCGGCCGCGGGCCTCGCCTGGGGCGCCGACGATCTCGACGGCACGATCGGCATGGAGAAAGTCGCGCATGCGTCCGGCGCGTCGACGCCGAAGCTCGTCGGGCGCAGCGAAATGCGGCGGCTGATCGAACTCGCCGGTTTCGAGCCCGTCGAGCGCGGCGGCGACTACCGGCCGCTCGCCGCGGCGTCGGCGGCATGAGATCCCGTCGATGAGTTCACCGGTGCGTCTCGTCATCACGCCGTACCTCAACACGCGTGCGTTCGTGCATCACGGCGCGCCGCCGGGCGGCGAGCTCGTCGCACTGCCGCCGCGTGCGGCAGGACCGGCGATCGCCGCCGGCGAGGCGCTCGCCGGCATCGTCCCGGTCGCCGCCCTCGAAGAGTTCGACGACTCCCTGGAACTGCTCGGCGACTACGGGATCGCGTGTGCCGGCGCCGCGCGCAGCGTGCTGCTGTTTTCACGGCGACCGTTCGAGCGGCTCGACGCCGATGCGCGGCTGCGTCTGACGCGCGAGTCGCGCAGCTCGGTCCGGCTGCTCTACCTGCTGCTCGCCGCGCGCGGCGCCGGCATGCCGCGGCATGCCGGTCCGCAGGACGCGATCGATGGCGAACTCGTGATCGGCGACGCGGCGCTGCGGCGTGCCGGCCAGCCGTCGAAGACGCTGCCGCACGTCGCGGATCTCGCCGAGCGCTGGCGCGCGACGACCGGCCTGCCGATGGTGTTCGCGCGCTGGGTCGTGCGGCGCGATGCGCCGGCGGCATGGCGCGCCCGTCTGCTCGACTGGCTCGCGGCCTATGCGCGCGACGAGCCCCGGCTGCTGGCACGCGCGGCCGCCTGCGACGGCGCCCGTGCCGGTCTCGACCGCGCGAATGCCGGCGCCTATCTCGACGGGATCCGCACGGTCCTCGGCCCTGACGAGCTGCGCGGTCAACAACGCTATCTCGCGGAACTCGCGCGTCATGCAGGCGCGGATTTCGCGCCGGCGCGTGCCGCGCCGCTGCCTGCTCCCGCAGGTCGCGATGGAGGATGCCATGTCGCGTGAACTCTGCGCGCGGCTCGACGCCGGGGTGCGCCTCGGTGCCGGTGACGCCCTGAGCCTGCTGAACGGCACGCTGCCGCTCGGCGAACTGATGGCCTACGCGCATGCCGCGCGCATGCGCCGCCATCCGCAAGGCTTGGTCTCTTTCGTCTACGACACCAATCCGAACTACACGAACGTGTGCGTCACGCATTGCGAGTTCTGCGCGTTCTGGCGCAGCGAGAAGGCGAAGGACGCCTATACGCTGACGCCGGCCGAACTCGCCGCGCGCGTGAAGCGCGCCGCCGACGCCGGCGCGACGACGGTGTTGCTGCAAGGCGGCCACAATCCCGCGGTGACGCTCGAGCACTGGCTCGCCTACATCGAGGCGATCCGCACCGCGTGTCCCGGCGTGCACATCCATCCGTTCTCGCCGCCGGAAATCGCCTACCTGTCCGAATGCAGCGGCCGGCCGACGCGAGCGATCATCGAACGGCTCCATGCCGCCGGCGTGCGCACGCTGCCGGGTGGCGGCGCCGAGATTCTCGTACAGCGCGTGCGCGATGCGATCGCGCCGGCGAAATGCAGCGCGGCGCGCTGGCTCGACATCATGCGCGAAGCGCACGAGACCGGTTTGAAGACGACGGCGACGATGATGTACGGACACGTCGAGACGCCCGCGGAAATCGTCGAGCACCTGCTCGCAGTGCGCGCGCTGCAGGACGAGACGAGCGGCTTCAGCGCGTTCATTCCGTGGTCGTTCAAGCCGGGCCATTCGACGCTCGGCAAGACGATCAAGGTCGCCGCGCATCCGCTGCGCTACCTGCGCCTGCTCGCGACCGCGCGCCTCGTGCTCGACAACGTGCCGCACGTCCAGTCCTCGTGGTTCAGCGAGGATCTGCGCACGGGTCAGCTCGGGCTCCTCGCCGGCGCGGATGATTTCGGCGGGCTGCTGTTCGAGGAGAGCGTGCTCGGCAAGGCCGGCCACGCACCGACGACGAGCTTCGATCGCACGCTCGACGTGATCAGGCAGATGGGCTTCGAGCCCGTCCAGCGCAACTCGTTCTACGCGGTGATCGCGCGCTACGGGACGACGCCGGTGGCCCGCGCCGGCTGAGGCGCCCCGTCGCCGGCCCGGGTGCCGAGGCTTCCATCATTTCAATTATCGTTGTATCGTTGAAACATGGAACGCAGCACCGCGACGACCGTCTTCGAATGCCTCGCATCGGGCCATCGCCTCGACATCTTCCGGCTGCTCGTGCGGCATGCGCCGGACGGGCTCGTCGCCGGCGAAATCGGCGGTGCACTCGGGCTGCCGCCGACGAATCTGTCGTTCCACCTGAAGGCGTTGACGCAGGCGGGCCTGCTGTCGGTGACGCCGGAAGGTCGTTTCCAGCGCTACCGCGCCGAGCTGGATCTGATGACGGCCTTGATCGACTACCTGACGGCCGAGTGCTGCCGTGGCAATCCTGCCCGCTGCCTCGACGGCGCAATCAACGATGCGAAGAGGAGATCCCGATGACCACCACCCTGCTGTCGACCCGTGATCGCGAACTCGTCGCCCTTGGCGCCGCGCTCGCCAGCAACTGCGTACCGTGCATCGAGTTCCATGTGCCGGCGGCGCGCAAGGCCGGTCTCGGCGACGCCGAGATCGCCGAGGCCCTCGCCGTCGCGGACGCGATCCGCCGCGTGCCGGCGGACGCGGTGCTCGCGGCCGCGCGGGCCCGGCTCGAGGGCGTCGCGCCGGTGCCGGGCGACACCGCCTGCTGCACGCCGTCGGCGTCCAGCGCGAAGTCCTGCTGCTGATGAACTGGAGGCACGCGATGCATGACACTCAGACGATCGACGCGGTCAAGGACTACTACGGCCGGGTCCTGACCAGGACCCAGGATCTCAAGACGAGCGCCTGCTGCAGCGCCGAGGCGCTGCCGGGCGGCCTGCGCGAGCTCGTGCGCAGCCTGCACCCGGAAGTGAAGGACCGTTTCTACGGCTGCGGCAGTCCGTTTCCACCGGCGCTCGAAGGCCGCACGGTGCTCGATCTGGGCTGCGGCTCGGGCCGTGACGTCTACCTGCTGTCGCATCTCGTCGGTCCCGGCGGCAAGGTCATCGGGATCGACATGACCGACGAACAGCTCGCCGTCGCCCGCCGCCATGTCGACTACCACACCCAGATGTATGGCTACACGCATCCGAACGTCGAGTTCGTGCAGGGCTATATCGAGGATCTCGCCGCGGCCGGCATCGCCGACGCCGCGGTCGATCTCGTCGTCTCGAACTGCGTCGTGAATCTCTCGCCCGACAAGCGTCGCGTGCTGCGCGAAATCTTCCGCGTCCTCAAACCGGGCGGCGAACTCTACTTCAGCGACGTCTATGCCGACCGCCGGATCCCGGCCGCCCTGCAGCAGGATCCCGTGCTGTTCGGCGAATGCCTGTCCGGTGCGCTCTACCTGGAGGATTTCCGGCGCCTGATGGACGAGCTCGGGTGTGCCGATTTCCGCACGATGTCGCAGACACCGATCGCGATCGGCAATGCCGACATCGAGCGACGGATCGGCATGATCGGCTTCTCCTCGATCACGGTGCGCGCGTTCAAGCTGGCGCTGGAGGATCGCTGCGAGGACTACGGCCAGGTCGCCGTCTATGCGGGCACGATCCCGGATCAGCCGCACGTGTTCGTGCTCGACGATCATCACCGGCTCGAAACGGGCCGGCCGCTGCGCGTCTGCGGCAACACGGCGGCGATGCTGTCACAGACCTGGTACGCACCCCACGTCGAGATCCGCGGCGATACCTCGCGTCACTTCGGCCTTTTCGATTGCGCACCCGCCGCCGCGCCGGCCGCGGTGGCCTGTCCCCCGGGCGGGGGCTGCTGCTGACGCGCGGTCGTGGTCGTCGCCAACGCCGCGTCCAGCGTCGCGAGCACCTGATCGATCTCGGCATCGGTGATCACGAGCGGCGGCATCAGGGTCAGCACGTTGCGATGCGGGCCGGTCTTGCCGGCGAGGATGCCTTCGTCCTTCAGCGCCTCGAGCAGGTCATCGAGCAGCGCGCCGGCCGGCTCGCCGGTCGGCGCCACGAGTTCGACGCCGAGCATCAGCCCGAGGCCGCGGACTTCCCTGATGCACGCGTGGCGCGTCGCGAGCGCCTCGAGGCCCGCGCGCAGCGACGTCTTCGAGCCGGTGTTCGCGCATGAAGTCGAGACTTGCGAGGCCCGCCGTCGCACACACGGGATTGCCGCCGAACGTCGTATGGGCGAGCGTGCCCAACTGGGCCGCGGCGCGCGCGACGATGCCGGGCTCGGCATGCCCGCAGTTGGTGACGCCGACGTCGGCATAGCAGTCGACATAGGCCTTGCCGGTGGTATCGAACACGCGGCTGTCCTCGCCGCGCACGAGTTCCATCGGTTTCCGGTAGAAATGAAACACGCAAGGCATCAGGTACTCGCGTTTCAATGCGAGCAGCGTGTCGACGGCGGCGGCGGCCCGTGTCTGATCGTTCATGTCAGTAGATTCCGTTGTCGATGTGCAGGCCGGTGGTGGTGAGCGGCTGTGGATCGGCGAGGCCGTCCTGGGCCGCTCCCAGGTCGACGCGGATCGCGCTGTCGCGTTCGAGGACATTGGGCAGAAAGCCGCTGGTGTCGAGCCGGTGCATGAGGATCTGCCCGCGCTCGCCCGGCGCGACACGCCGCGTCAGACGCCCGGAGTCGTGCGCCGCGCCTGCGATGCCCGCCGGCACGACGCGCACGACGAGCCGCGCGTCGTCCGGGACATAGACCGGCGGCGTGTCGCGCAGCGGGCCGGGGGCGGCCTCGTGGCTGACACCGAACAGGGTATTGCCGTAGCCGGCGATCCCGTGCGCCTGCGGGAACGCCGCGGCGAGTGTCCGCATCGTCGCCGGCACGAGCGGCATGCCGCCGAAATAGAGAAACCCGATCCGCTCGCGTACGGCGTCGTCGAGCCGCGGCGCCAGCGCGGCGAGCACGACCGGCGTCGTGAACAGGTGTGCGATCCGCTGGGTCTTCAGCACCCGCTGCGCCTGTTCGAGCACGTGCTCGAGATAGCGCGAGCGCGCGAGAGAACCCGGCGCGAGGCGGCGATACCAGCGCGGATCGAAATCGACGCTGAAGGCGTCCGCGCCGGTCGTCAGTTCCGCGATGCGCTGCGCCGCTCTGCCGATGACGTGCGGGCCGCCCGGGCCGAGCCACAGCCAGCGACCGGCGCTGAAGTCGTGGCCGGCACAACGTTGCAGAAACGGCATCACGAAGGCCGCGTCGAAGTCGGCACGGGCATAGGCGATCGGCTGCGGCTCCCCGCTGGTGCCGCCGGTTTCCGCGAACACGAGCCCGCGCGACTCGCGCGTCGCGCGCGGCAGGAAGGCGTCGATCGGATGTCGCGACAGATCGGCAGGATCGAAGACACCGAACAGCGCGAGATCGTCGATCGTGTGCACGCGGGAGCGGACGTCGAGCCCGAGCGCGCGCTCCCGCGCCAGCCAGTAAGGGCTGCCATCGAGCGGATTGAAATGCGCCGCGAGCGTCGCGCGCAGACGGGCCGTGACGCGCGTCGCGAGATCGGCATTCATGCGACGGTCGCGGCGTGTGCCTGTCGTCGCGCGATCAGCGCCGGCAGCAGGCAGGTGTCGCAGGCCCAGGCCGTCGCCACCGCGATCGCGGACAGCAGCCCGAACTGCCGGATCGGCACGAGTTCGCAGGTGACGAGCGTCGCGAAGGCGAGCCCGATCGACAGCGACGTGATGCCGAGCGCGGGTCCGATCTCCGCGAGCGCCGCCTCGATGTCACCGTGCTCGCGCAACGCGTGCAGCAGATAAATCGCGTCGTCGACGACGAGCCCGAGAATCACGCTGCCGACGAACAGATTGATCGCATTGATCGGGATCCCGAGCCACACCATCGCGCCCGCCGTCACCAGCAGCGGCACGAACGTCGCGATCGCCGCCAGTGCGACCAGGCCGGGAGTGCGGAAGAACGGCCACAGCAGCACGCAGGCGATGGCGAGGCCGGCGAGCAGCGTCAGCCCCTGCACGCGCAGCAGCCGGTCCTGCGCGTCGAGGATCAGCGGGATCAGACCCGTCTGCGTCAGCACCAGATCGGGCGTCGCGACGGTCGCCCAGCGGGCATGGATGTCGGCCGCGATCGCCGGCCAGTCGCGCGTCACCGCGCCGGTGTTACGCAGTCGCAGCGACACACGGGTCGCCGCGCGCGTCGCGTCGAAGAAGGCGCTGCCGAGCGGCGAATCCGCGGCGGCGCTCGACCACTGCAGGAGATCGTAGCCGGCGACGACGGTCGTCAGCTCGGGGATCTCGCGCAGGCTCGCGAGGAAACGTTCGATCACGGCGCGCGCCGCCGGCACATCGATGCGGCCGTGCGTCGTGCGAATGACGAGATCGGCGACGAGCAGGCCGCTGAAGTGCGACTCGATGGCGCGATAGTCGCGCACCAGCGCGGCGTCCGCGGGAAAGAAACGCAGCGCGTCGGGTTCGCGCGTGAGCTGCGGCAGACTCAGCGCGGCCGCAATCGCGAGTACGCCGAGCAGCACGGCGAGGCGCCGGCGCCACGCCGGCGACGGCACGGCCCGCGGCATCTGCACCACGGGCACGCGCCCGAGGCGGCCGCCGGCGGCGAGCAGCGCGGGCACCAGCAGCATCGACGTCAGGAACGTGATGACGACGGCCGCCGGCATCGCGATGCCCATGCGCGCGACGATCACTTGCGGCGCATTGGCGAAGGCGAGGCAGCCGAGGGCCGTCGTCGTCGTCGCGATCGCGAGCGGGCGCACGACGCCGGGCCAGGCGTCGTGCAGCCGCCACACGCCGGCCGTGCGCCGCGCGAAGAGATGGATCGCGCTGGTGAGCCCGACGCAGAAGACGAGCGGCACGAGCAGCAGCGTCAGCAGGTTCACCGTGAGCCCGATCAGTCCGCACACGGCGAGCGAGCAGACGATCGACACGGCGAGGCCGGCGAACACGGCGAGGCTCGCCAGCGGATCGCGAAAACAGCCGAGCAGCAAGGCCGCGGACGCCACGATCAGCAACGCCACCACCCGCGCGAGATCGCTCGCGATGGCGTCCTTCAGTGTCTCGCCGAACACGGCGGTCCCGGCGTAGTGCGGTGTCACGCCGAGCGCCGCGAAGCCTTCGCGCAATGCGGCGAGCGTCGCGGCATGCGTGTCGCGCCGGGCCGGATCGAGCAGCAGCAGCACGCTCAGGCGCTCGACGTCGCGCGACACGAGCACATTGCGCCAGTCCGGCACCGCCGTCGCCAGCGACCGCCGCAGATCCTCGATGTTCGCCTCGAGTGGTGGCGTCGTCGCGTCGGCACCGAGCAGCAGTTCAGCCGGTTCGAACACCCCGACGATCCCCGGCCGGGCGCGCAGCGCATCGATCAGATCGTAGTAGCGGGCGATCGTCGCCGGCCGCAGTGCCGCGCGCGGAAACGCCGCGAGCACGGTGTCGGCATCGCCGAAGTCGGCCCGCAGCGCTGCGTAATCGCGCCACGCCGGATCATCGCGGTCGATCCAGTCCTCGAGGCTGTGACCGATCCGGAAACTGCCGGCGCTGCAGGCGAGCAGACCGACCAGCGCGAACGTGACGATGACGCGCCCCGGCCGGTGCTCGATCAGATCGAGCGTGCACCGGATGAGCCGCCTCACGCGGAGAGTTCCGTGAGGAGATGATCGTCGAGGCGGCCGTAGTACAGGCCGAGCAGGGCGCCGAACTTGAGTGCGAGTTCGGTGTTGCCGGTGATGCGCACGCGGCCGGCGAGAAACGAGGCGCGCAGATCGGCCGCCCCCTGCACGATGCGCATGAACAACGTCGCGTCGAGTTCGTAGCGGCAGTCGGTATGCGCCGCGCCGGTCGTGAGCTCGGCCGCGCGGCCGCCGGCGACCCGCAAGGTCACGTCGCAGGTGTATGCGCCGTGCAAGCGGAAGCCGACGGTGGCATCGACATAGTCGTGACGTGCGAGAAAATCGCGCCCGACCGCGCCGTCGCACAGGGCCGAGAAGTAGTCGCGTGGCTCACGGATGCCGAGCGTGTCGAGGGCGAGCGTGCCGAGCCCCCGAGTCCGCCGCATCCGTCCTCTTGCCGCTGCCGCCCGAAAGTCTTCCGTCAGTTGCACGACGTCGACGCGCCGCGCCGCCGGCCGCGGCGCGAAGCGCGGTGAACCGAAGAGATACGGTGCATAGACCTGCGTGAGGCGATGAAAATGCGCTTCGAGCGCAGTGCGCGGGATCGCGTCGAACGCCGTGGCCGGCACGAGCCGCACCCCGGACACCCGCAAGGTCGCGGTGATCGCATCGGCCACGGCTGCGATCGGATAGTCGTGGCCGGTGAGCGCGCGCGTCGTGACGGTGTCCGTCGTCGGCGCCACGCACGCGGTTTCCGCCACCGCGTCGACGACGTCGTCGACCGCGACGAGATTGACGGTCGCGCAGGCGTCGGCGGCGACGCGCACCGGGAGATGAAACACCTCGCCGTCGCGTCGCGCGCCGAGCCGTGCCCGCGTATCGCGGCGGCAGCATTCGCGCAGGAAATGCACGGCCTGCATGAACGTGTAGAGCGTGCCGACGGCGTGCGTCGCGCCGATCGGACAGCCGCCGACGATGACGCTCGGCCGCTGGACGACGAGCGCGGTCCCGCTGCCCGGCGCGACCGTGTGCAGCCAGCGTTCGGCCGCAAACTTCGTCGCCTCGTACGGATTGCGGAAGTGCTGGCCGACATCGAGTGTCGAGGCGTCGAACAGGCACTGCGCGTCGCCGGCGACATAGGCCGTGCCGACATGCTGGAAGAGCGGGATCGCCAGCGCGCGCGCGAGGCCCCACGCGTGCTGCGTCCCGCAGAGATTGTGGGTCGCGAGTTCGTCGGCGAGCGCGCGATCGAAGCGGGTGAGGCCCGCCGCGTGAATGAAGGCGTCGGGACGCCCGCACTCGCCCACGGCGGCGGCGCACGCGAGCACCGGTCGGGCGAGATCGGCGGCGATGACGCGCAGGCGCGGCGCGGCGGTGAGCCGCGCCGGCAATGCGAACGGCGCGAGGGCGGCGAGCACGCGCTCGCACCCACCGCCCCGTACGAGCGCGGTGACCATATGCCCGTCGCGCAGACTGCGCGCGAGCAGATGCTTGCCGAGATAGCCGGTCGCGCCGCTGAGCACGAGGTGCATCGCGTGGCCCGGATCAGGCGGCGACCGCGCGGGCGCCATCGGGATCGACGACGTCGAGCACCGGAAGCTGCGGGATGAGCCCGCGCGCGAACGCCTTCGCGTACAGCGTGCCGAGGCTGAGGCGCACGTCCGGCGGCATCAGCAGCGTGTCGGTGTTGGCGAACTTGCGCACGAAATCCTCGCGCACGCGGCTCGTCGGGCCACGACCGAAACGGCTCGCGAACGCCATCGCCTCGTCGCGATGCGCGAGCGCCCACGCCATGCTGTCGTGCAGGAGGTTTTCGATCACGCAGATCACGCGGAAACCGAGGCTGCGCTTCGCGACGACCAGGCCAACCGGCAGCGGCAGCCCCGTGTGTGCGGTCCAGCGTGCACCGAGACAGCCGAGCTTGTGCAGCGAGTGTTCGCCGTGGTTCAGCAGCTCCTCGTGAATCAACACGCCGGCATCGACGACGCCGGACAGGATCGCATCGGCGACGGTGTCGAACGCCGTCGGCACCAGCGTGCAACCCGGATGAAAGTAGTGCAGCAGGAAGGCGCCGGTCGTCGAAGCGCCCGGCACGGCGACCCGTCGGCCCGTGAGATCGTCGAGGTCCTCACCGGCGCGACACGCGAGCACCGGCCCATACCCGCGGCCGACGCTGGCACCGGATCCGAGGATCACATAGCGCTGATCGATGTACGGATAGAACACCGACGAAATCGCGCAGACGTCGTGGCGGGTCGTGCGGCAGCTCTCGTTCAGATCGCTGATGTGCCGGTGTTCGAAGGTGAGCGACCAGCCGGCCGGCAGCGACAGCCGTCCCGTTTCGAGCGCGCAGTAGCGAAAGGCGTCGTCGGGATCGGGCGTACAGGCGAGCGTGAGCATCACGGACGGCGGCAGACTCATCGACGATCTCCGGGGGGCATCGGCACCGACCCGTTGGCGGCGGCCGCGCAGGATTCCGCTGCCGCACCGCCGGTTCAGCAACGCCTGTGCCAGCGTCTGCTGTTCGTGTGATCAGTCGCTTGCCGAGGCGGCGCGACATCGTCTGCAAATTCCGGCGACGGTTTTTGCGGGACGCGCCGGTGACCGCGCACATCGCCAGCGCGCGCCGATTGCGGTAGCGTCCGGCGCATCTCTGCCGTCGCCACCGAGGAACCGACGCCGATGTATTCGTTGCGCTACCGCCTCGCGCGCTGGACGCTGGCTCACCGTGGCCTCGCCGCGGCCGTCTTCGTCCTGGTCACGGGATTCTTCGCGGCAGGGCTGCCGAAGGTCGAACTGCAGACGATCTTCTCGGACCTGCTGCCGCAGGACGACCCGTTCGTGCAGGTCTACAAGGACCATCCGGGGTTCGGCAATCCGCTGACCGTGGCCGTGATGATCAAGCGCAAGGACGGCGACATCTACAACGCCGACACGCTGCGGAAAGTGTGGCAGATGACGCGCGACATCGACCTCGCACCAGGCGTCGATCACGACCTGATCCTCTCGATCGCGAGCACCAAGGCCCGCTACAGCGAGTCGACCGCGAACGGCATCGACATGCGGCCGTTGATGGAGGACCGGCCGCCGGCGACGGCCGCGGAACTCGCGCGCTTCCGCGAGTTGGTCGAGAAGTCGCCGAACACCCGGGTCTTCCTCATCTCGCGCGACGACAGCGCGACGCTGCTGACGGCGACCTTCATCGAGCGCCGCCTCGATTACGGCGCAGCCTTCGACTACGTGCAGACGCTGGTCGACGGCGCGCGCGACGCACATCACGACGTGCACGTCGCCGGCCAGCCGATGCTGATCGGCTGGGTCTATCGATACGAGCTGCAGATGGTCGGCATCTTCGCCGCGACGGTCGGGCTGCTGCTGCTCGCGCTCGCCGTGTACATGCGCAACACCGTCGGCATCGTCACCCCGATCATCACGAGCGCGACGGCCGGGATCTGGGCCTTCGGTCTCGTCGGCTGGCTCGGCGTGTCGATCGAACCGCTGCTGATGGTGGTGCCGCTGCTGCTGACGGCACGTTCGTTCTCCCATTCGGTGCAGTTCACCGAACGCTTCTACGAGGTCTATGCCGAGATCGGCGAACGGCGCAAGGCCGCCGAGATCACGATGAGCGTGATGATGGCGCCGAGCGTCGTCGGCATCCTCACCGACATCCTCGGTATCGCGATCGTCGGCTTCGCGCCGATCCCGGCGATGGTGCGCCATGCGATCTTCTGCGGCATGTGGGCGGTGTGGCTGATTCCGACCGGCGTGGTGCTGATCTCGCTGCTGCTCGCTTCGCTGCCGGCCCCGGCGAACGTGCGCGAGCTGGCCGGTCGCGGCACACAGCGTGGCGCGCACCGGCGTTTCGAGCACGTGATGCGCGGTATCGCCCGCCTGTCGAGCGGCCGTGGCGCGCCGGTGACGGCCGCCGTCGTCGTCGGCGGCGCCGGCCTCGCGATCTGGATCGCCGCCCAGATCCGGATCGGCAATCCGGTCGAAGGCAGTCAACTGTTCTGGCACGACTCCGAGTTCAACACCGCGGTGCGCGCGATCAACGCCCATTTCCCCGGCGTCAACACGCTCGAGATCGTGCTCGAAGGCAAGGATCCGGACAGCCTCGAATTCCTCGTGCAGAAAGTCGACACGGTGCAGACGGCGCAGCGCCTGCAACGCTACATGGAATCCGTCGCCGCGCCGCCACGCGCGACGCTGACCTTCGCCGACTACATGGCCGAAGGCAACCGGCTGTTCAACGGCGGCCATACCAAGTGGCTGCCGCTAGATCCCGTGCAGGCGGCGATGAGCGCGGCCGCCTTCGGCGTCACGATGGGATCGAGCGCGAAGAACTTCGGCAACCTCGTCGACGAAAAATGGCATCACGCGACGGTGTCGCTATGGTACCCGGACAACAAGCAGGACACCGTCGATCGTGCGCTGGCCGACGCGCGCGCTGCGGTGGCCTCGGTCGGCATCGAGCATGATGACTTCCGCGTGCGCCTCGGCACCGGCACGATACCGCTGCAGCAGGCCGTCAATCTCGTCATCGAGCGTTATCACTGGGTCGTGACCGGGCTGATGAACGTGTTCATCCTCATCACGTGCAGCCTCACCTACCGCTCGCTGCTCGCCGGCGTGCTGCTGCTCGTGCCGGTGAATCTCGCGAACCAGGTGCTCTACGCGGCGATGCACCTGCTCGGCGTCGGGCTCGACGTCAATTCGATGATCGTCGCGGCGATCGGGCTCGGCGTCGGCATCGACTACGGCATCTACCTGCTGTCGCGGATCTGCGAGGAATTCCACGCCCACGAAGGGGAGTGGGGCACGGCGATCGCCGGCGCACTCGCCACGACCGGCAAGGCGATCCTGTTCACGGCGACGATCATGGTGCTCGGCATCGCGCCGTGGTATTTCCTCTCGGCGCTGAAGTTCGTTGCCGACATGGGGCTGCTGATCATCGTGATCATGGCAATCAACATGGTGCTCGCGCTGATCGTGCTGCCGTTGCTCGTGTGGTTCGTGCGCCCACGCTTCGTCGCGCGCCGCGATCTGCTCGTCGGCGAAGGGTACCGGCTCGAGGAATTCACGACTGCAATGGAGGAACGATGAAAACGACGCTCGACGCGCGCGAGGCCCGCGTCATCGGTTGTCTGATCGAAAAGGAGATCACGACGCCGGAACAGTATCCGCTGACGCTGAACGCATTGACGGCCGCGTGCAACCAGAAAACGAACCGCGATCCCGTGACGGATTTCCCCGAGCGGGACATGCAGGACACCGTCGACGGACTCGTGAAGCGCTTTCTCGTCAGTGACAAGGGCGGCTATGGCGGCCGTACGACGCGCTACCGGCATCGTTTCTGCAACACCGAGTTCGGCGCGCTGAAGTTCTCGCCGTTCGAACTCGGCGTGATCTGCGTGCTGCTGCTGCGCGGTGCACAGACGCCCGGGGAACTGCGCCAACGCACGAACCGGCTGTGCGATTTCGCCGACGTCGGGGCCGTCGAAGAGACGTTGAATGGGTTGATGACGCGCGACGACGGTCCGTTCGTCGCGCGGCTGCCGCGCGTGCCGGGCGAGCGTGAGTCGCGTTACGTGCATCTGTTCGGCGACACCGCGCCAGACCTCGCCGCTACGGACCTGCCTGCTCCCGGCACCGACACCACGCTGCCCGCGCGCGTCGAACGTCTCGAAGCCCTGGTCGAAGAACTGGGTGCCGAGATCCGGCGCTTGCGCGGTGACGCTGGGGAGTGAAGAGAATCCAGCCATGGAGGGCACGAAGGAAGAAAGGAATGATGGGCGTTTCCACGAAGCCTGCGTCCCTCGTCGTGATCGAGTATCGGCGGCGCAGAACCAATCGATCTCTTCCTCCGTGCCCTCCGTGGCTGGATTAGAGAGCGTAGATGCAAGCCACCCGATGGCGGCGAGGCTGGGCGGCGGTACCGAATGGCGCTGTGCCCCGCGTCGGCGTTTGTGCGAAGCTGCCGCTACCGCCCAGCCCCCGGAGATCTCGATGGCCATCGAACTGACCGACATCAAACTGAACTACGTGACCATTGCCGATGCACGCCGCATGCAGGGCCTGCGCGTCGTCCTCGGCGCTTATCCGATTCCCGGGCCGTGGCGCGAGTCGTGCAAAGGCATCCTGTGGGTCAAGGGTCTGGCGTATACGCCGGTGAAGACCGCCAATACCGGCGCGTCCGATCTCGCGCTCGGCATGCAGGACACACAGACTGAGTTGATTGAATGGACCGGCCAGGCGAGTGCGCCCGTCATGGCCTGGAACGACGAACGCCCGCGTTCCGCGTGGATCGATCAGCTCCATCTCGCCGAGCGCCTGCAACCGGAACCACCGCTGATCCCGACGGACGTCGACGATCGCGTGCGCATGTTCGGCCTCGCGAACGAACTGCTCGGCGAAAACGGCCTGGTGTGGGTCAAGCGTCTGCTGATGGTCCATGCGCCGCTGCAGACGCTGGCGGCCGACGATCCGCAGCGCGGCTTCTTCGAGTTCCTGGGTCAGAAATACGGCTATACGCCGGCCGGCGCCGACGCCGCGGCGACGCGGATCATCGACATCCTCGGCGCGCTCGATGCGCAGCTCGCACGCCAGCGCACGGCCGGGCGGCGTTATTTCGTCGGCGAACGGCTCTCCGCGCTCGACATCTACTGGGCGGCATGCTGCGCGATCCTCGACCCGCTGCCGCCCGAGCGCTGCCCGATGGCCGACGCCTTCCGCGCCGGCCCCTACGGCAACAACGATCCCCGCGTCGACGCGGCCTTGACGCCGGCACTGCGCGCGCATCGTGACTTCATCTACGAGACGCACCTCGAACTGCCGATCGTGTTCTGAGCGGCGCGGTTACCTTCATCCTGCAACGTCGAGGACATGTCCATGATCACCCTGCCACCCGGATATCCGACCGAAGCCTTCGCTGCGTTCGACTTTCTGAAGTCACGCGAGCGTCTGTCGATCGAGGACTTGAAGGTGCTCGCGATGATCGAATGCTACGGTGAGACTTTCTACGACCTGCTCGCGCAGGGGGTCCAGCATGAAGCAGCGCGCGCGCTGCTGAAGCGCAACGCCGCCGAGGAACGCGGCCACGCGCAGCGCTGTGTGAAGGCGATCGGTCTGCTCGGCGGGCAGTTCGAGCTGCCGGCGAAGGCCGACAATCCGTTCATGGCCCTCGCGCCGGCCTCCATTCCGCTCGACGCGGAACTCGTGCGCCTGCTCGAGCAGGGCGAAGTCGACGGTGACCTCGCTTACCAGGCCTGGGCCGATCGCGAACCGCTGGAGGAGGTCGCTCAGCTCTATCGTCACAACGGGCGCGAGGAGATTCGTCACTGCGAACGCGTCGGACAGGTAAAGGCGTTGCTGCGACTGAAGGCCTGAGCAGAGATCGTTCCTGACTACGTCGCCGTCAGGTGCGGGCGGCGATGCGGCGCGCGGCTCTGCGTTTCTGGCGCCAGCGCAACAGTCCCGTCGCGAACAGCAACGCCGGCACGAGACCCGCGGCGCAGACGATCACGCGGCCGGCGAGACCGAAGACTTCGCCGTTGTGTAGCGGGTGCAACCAGTTGAGGATGACGTCGCCGGCGCTGTCGCGACGCGGATCGCGCACGGCGAGCACATGGCCGCTGTATTGGTCGACCCAGACGTTGGTCCGTGGAAAGCGCATGCTCGGTTCGAACGACTGGGCGAGGTTGATGCGATACACGCCGTCCGCATCTGCCGGCGTCTCGACCCAGGCGAGGCGGGCAGCGGGAAAACGCCGCTGTGCGGCGGCGACGGCGGCGTCGAGCGGAATCCGCGGTGACGCTTCGCGGGTCGAATGCAACGCCGGAGCGACGTAGAGCGGCGACATCCGCTCGAGCAGCGGATGCACGGTCGCGGGCAGTGCGAGGCAGACGCCGGTGACGACGAGCAGTGCCGACACCACGAGCCCGTACAGCCCGGCGGCGCGATGGAGATCGAACACGCGCCGCGCGGCGCCGTGACGCGGCCGCAGGCGCAAGACCTCGCGCCAGCGCGGCGTGCGCGGCCACGCCAGCGCGAGACCGATGACGAGACCCGCGAGCATCGCGACCCCGAGCACGCCGAGCAGCGTACGGCCGGCCCGATCCAGCAGCAGCGTGTAATGCAGATCATAGAGCCAGGTGACGGCATGGCGGCCCCACAGGCGGCTGTCGACGACTTGCGCCGTCACCGGATCGATCGTCGCGACGAGTGGCGCGAAGAGCCGGCCGCGCGCTTCGACTGGCGTGTAGTAGCGAGCCTGGATGCGGCGCGCCCGATCGGCCGGAAATTCGAGTCGCCACGCGCCCGTGCGGGTCGGATGCGCCGCGCGCAGCGCACCGTAGAGATCTTCGAGCGAACGTGCCGGCGCGGCCGGCGTGGGATCGACGAGGGCGGGATTCAGCAGGCCGTCGAGTTCGAGATAGAACACGAGCGCGCTGCCGGTCACGCCGGCGAGTGCGAAGACGGCGCCGGCCGTCAGCCCCAGCACCAGATGCCAGCGGCGCAGTCTCGCGCGCACACCCGGTTTCAATAGTCGAAGCGCAGGTTCACCGCGCCGAAGAAGCTGCGCTCGTCGCCCGGCGAGTGCAGCGTCTGCGTGCCATCGTGCCACACATATTCCGAATACTCGTCGGTCAGATTGCGCACCTGGAACTCGAAGCCGACCTGCTTCGTCGCCTGCCAGGCGAGCAGCAGGTTCAGCACGAAATAGTCGCCGAATTCGTCGGTCGCGTTGCGACGCTCGGGATAGTAGTCGCCCTGCGCATACGTCCACAGCGAAGTCTTGAACGTATCGGTGACGCGATAGTCGATGCCACCGGAGAACAGGAAGTCCGGCGTGTGGTCCAGATCCTTGCCACGCAACTGCGGCTCGGTGGGACCGGGCATCACGACTTCGGCTTCCTGCAGCGACCACGCGAACCAGGTGTCGAGGCGCGACGTCGGCGCGACGTTGACCTGCAGGTCGACGCCGCGGCGCGCGGTCTCGCCGACGTTGTCGAAATCACCGGTCGGATCGTTGAGCTTGCGCCGCACCTCGTCCGACGCGACCTGCTCCCAGTACGCGATGCGACCGTCGATCCAGCCACGCGGCCGGAATTTCACGCCGACTTCCCAGCCGTCGTTGATCGACGGCTCGAGATCGGTGAACCGCGGCGGGATCTTGTAGGTGCCGGCGGCGAGCCCGATCTGCGCGCTGCGGCCCCAGTTGCCGTAGAGATCGTAGCCGTCGATCGGCGAGAGGACGGCACCGAACTTCGGCTGCCAGATCGTGCCGTAGTCGTTGATGTCGGCGCGCGTGCCGGCGAGCAGATTCTCGAAGCCGCCGTCGTAGGCATCCGCGCGCACGCCGGGCACGAGCTTCAACCACGCGGTCGGCGCGATGACGACCTGCGCATAGCCGCCGTAGTTCGTCACGTCGAAGACCTGATCGCGCGTCTGTGTCTGCCGCACACGCGCGAGATTCGTGTAGCGCACGCTCTCGTTGTCCTGCTGCTGGACGTCGAGTCCCGCCTCGACCGTGAAGTCGTGCAGCACCGTCACGACCGGGCGCCAGGTCAGGGTCGTGATCGCGCCGTAATGGGTTTCGTCCGTGAGGCGTTCCTGCTGCGCGACGGCGGCACTGAACTTCACCCAGCGCGCATCATCGAGCAGGTTCGCATAGGTCTTCAGCGTCCACACGAGGTCGGCACGGACGTCGACGTCGAGATGCCCGCTGAACATGCCGATCTCGCGTTTGCCGCCATCGGTCGCCGAGAACGCGTAGGAACGTGCGGGCGTCGCACGGGCATCCGCCGCAGTCAGATACCCCGGCTCGTCGGCATCGTTCTCGAACCAGCGGGCGATGACGCCGATGCTGAACGGGCGGTCGGCCGGCGCGTAGAACCATTTGCCGGCCACGCTGAATTTCTCGAAATCGGCATGCTCGCGAAAGCCGTCGCTGCCACGCCAGGCGAGAAAATAGTTCTGCGTGAAGCCGCCGCGCTCGAGTCCGGCCGACCATTGCGTATCGACGGTGTCGTAGCTTCCGTAGGCGACGCGTCCGAGCGTGTAATTGCCCCCGGTGCGGGTCGTCACGCCGGCATTGCCGGCGATGTTGTGCAGGCCATAGCGCGCGTCGTTGGTGCCGCGCACGACCTCGATGCTCTCGATGTCGAGCGGGAAGATCACGTCGAGGTACGGCATGTTGCCGTCGTTGCTGTTGCTCGGAATGCCGTCGATCAGAAGCTTCACGGCATTGATCTCGCCTTCGCCGTTGAAGGCGCGGAACGAGAACTTGCCCGAGGTGGTGCCCTGATTGAACTCGGTCGTCATCACGCCGGGTGCGCGCGTGAAGAGCTCCCACGCGTTGTCGACCTGCTGGACCTGCACGCGCTCGGCGCCGAGGATGTCGACCGAGCTCAGGACGTCGCGGGCGCTCGACCCGCCGCCGCGCTCGGCGGTGACGGTCACCTCCCCGAGGGTGAGATAGGACGAACCGTCACGCGACGGCACGGGGTCCGCCGCGAACGCCGGCGGGACGGCCGAGAGGGTCGGGAACAGCGAACAGACGGCACCGGCGAGGCGGTGCCCACGAATGGCGCGCGGCATCGGAACTCCAAGACTGGGCAATGGCGGTGCGTTCTATCACCGCCATGCCGCGCCGGGAATGCGACGATTTGTCGCACGCCCGATCGCCCCGGCGCGTCAGGCGCGGACGCGACGCTTCGCCGGTGCCGGCAGATCCAGATGCGATGGCCACGCGCGGTAGCAGTCGGCGCGGCGGCGGCGATCGCGGAAGGTCGGGGCGACCCCCGTCTCGCGATTGCGCTGCAGGAGATCGAGGTCGACGGTGCCGTGCAACACCATCTCGACATTGGTCTCGGCCTCGGCGACGACGCCGTTCGGTGCCGGCCATGGCGTGTCGCAGGGCGCGAGGATCGAGCTGCGCGTCCAGCCGTTCGGAAGCGGTCCCTTCGGGACCTTGCCGCCGGTCGCGCAGTGCACCATATAGACCTGATTCTCGATGCAGCGCGCCTGCGCACAGTGGCGCACGCGCCAGAAGCCGTATTCGGTGAACGTGAACGACGGGCACAGGATGATCTCGGCACCCTGCTCGGTCAGCGACGCCGCGCACTCGGGAATTTCGGCTTCGTAACAGACGTTCAGACCGACCCGCGCGAACGGTAGATCGAAGGCCTCCATCCGATCGCCCTCGGAGGTCGACCACTGCGACTCGGCGGGGAAGATGTGTGTCTTCTCGTGCGTGTGCACGAGGCCGCCCGGGCCGTAGACATAGGCGACGTTCAGATATCCCGACTTGCGCTTTTCGAGATGCGAGCCCGCGACGATGACCTGCTGGCGGCGCTTCGCCTCCGCCGCGAACAGCTCACGATAGGCCTTCGTGTACTTGTCGACCTTCACCAGATCGGCGAGCGGCCGGTTGCGCCAGTCGTCGAACGTGGTGAACAGCGCGAGCGTGAAAAGCTCCGGGAACAGCACCAGATCGGCGCCCTTCGCCTTGTCGAGCAGGCGCGTCACCTGACGTGCGAAGGCGTCGAAATCCTTGACCGGCTTGATCACGAACTGACAGGCGGCAATGGCGACGGGACGGGACATGGCGACACCCTCTGCGCTGGACGGACGATGCGCTATTGTTGGCACCGTTCGACGCCGGGCGCAATGTCCGCACCTGTCGGCATCCCATACCAACGAGACGTGAACGGAAAGGAGCAACTCATGGCCCAGAAAGACATCCAGGTCTGTTTCAACGTGCACTTCGATTCCGTGTCCCTGTGGCTCGGCTCCTTCGGCGGCGAGGATTCCCCCTGCGACATCTCCCGCGGCGTGCACGCAGCGAAAGTCGGCACGCCGCGTCTGCTCGACGTGTTCGACAAGTACGGCATCACGACGACCTGGAACATCACCGGGCATTCGATGGAGAGCTTCCCGAAGGAGTCGAAGCTCGTCGCGCAGGCTGGCCATGAACTCGGCCTGCACGGCTATGCGCACGAGAACCCGCTCGCGATGTCCCTGGAGCAGGAATCGGACGTGCTGAACAAGACCTTCGATCTGGTCGTCGAGCTGTGCGGCAAGGCCCCGAAGGGCTACTCGGCGCCGTGGTGGGAACTCAGCAGGAACACCATCGATCTGCTGCTCGCGAAGGGCATCGAATACGACCACAGCCTGATGGAGAACGACCACTCGCCGTATTATCTGCGCCGCGACGACAAGTGGACGAAGATCGACTACACCAAGCCTGCATCGAGCTGGATGAAGCCCTGGCAGCCAGGTCCGCTCACCGGCCTGCTCGAGATCCCGTGCAGTTGGTACCTCGACGACGCACCGCCGGTGATGTTCGTGAAGAAATTTCCGAACAGCCACGGCTGGGTGCCGCCACGCGATCTCGGCCAGATGTGGCAGGACCAGTTCGACTGGCTCTACCGCCACCAGGATTACGGCGTCTACAACGCCTGCCTGCATCCGGACGCCTGCGGCCATCCGCAGATGCTGATGATGCTCGAGCGCCTGATCGACCACATGCGCCACCACGACGGCGTGCGCTTCATGACGCTCGGCGCGATCTGTCAGGAGTTCAAGAAGAAGAACCCGCCGCCGGTGAAAGGCGCACGCCGAGGGCGTTGAACGCGGCGAGCGAGGCACCGAGGGTCGCCGGGGGCAGGCCCTCGGTGATGAAGACGAGGCGCGAGCGCCGGTCCTGATCCGGCCAGCGCCGCAGGTGGAACGGCGGGTGCACGAGGTGCTGCACGCCGTTGATGACGACGGGCGTGTCGCTGCCGGCGATGTTCAGCAATCCTTTCACGCGCAGGATGCGATCGCCGTGCACGTGCAGGAGCATCGTCAGCCACAGGCCGAACGCCGACCAGTCGAGCGCTGCGTCGAGCACGACGTGGCTGCTCGCGTACGGCATGCCGTGCGCATGGCCGCTGTCGCCAGCGTGACCGGCGCCGAGCCAGGCGGTCACTTCCGCAGCGCGCGCGCGTGCGGCGTAGATGTCCGCGCGCGCGACCCACCCCGCGTCCGCGGCATCGGCCTTAACGATCCGCGCATGCGAGTTCAACGCACGTATCGCGTCCATCGCCGCGGCGGGGGCGGCGAGATCCGTCTTCGTCACGAATACCATGTCCGCACACGCGACCTGCTTGCGCGCTTCGGCGCGCCGCGCCAGATCGCGGGCGCCGTTGACGGCATCGACGGTCGCGAACACCGTGCCGAGCCGGTAACGATGACGCAGCCCGGGATCGTTGAGCAGAGTCGCGATGATCGGCGCCGGATCGGCGACCCCGGTGGTCTCGATCACCACGTGTGTGTATGCCGGGATCTCGCCACGGCGCCGACGCTCGTCGAGCCGCCACAGCGCTTCGCGCAGGTCGTCGCGGATCGCGCAGCAGATGCAGCCGTTGGCGAGCAGCACCGGGGCGCCGTCGAGCGGCTCGAGGACGGCGTGATCGAGACCGATTTCGCCGAACTCGTTGACGAGCACCGCACAGCCCGCGAGGCGGCGATCGCGCAACCAGCGGTTCAGCAGTGTCGTCTTGCCGCTGCCGAGGAAACCCGTCAGCACCGTCAACGGCACGAGACCGCGATAGCCTGCGCTGCCGCGCGTCACGCCGTCACGCACCGTCGCGTGCGAGACGCGCGAGGAGTTCGGGATCGAGCGGATCGACCGGCCGGCCCGCAATCGCCTCGACCGTCTGCCACACCTGCGGCAGTGCCGGCACGAGCTCGCTGCGGCCGCGCAGGCTGCGCACGATGTACTGTCCGTTCGCCCAGTCCTCGAGCGTACAGCCGTAATGCGCGAGGATCGTGTTGGCGAGACGCACGCGGTGAAGCCGTTCGAGGCGCTGTGTGCGGGCGTCGCGCGTCGCGCCCGACGCCGCGTCGCTGCCCGCGTCGGTCCAGTGCGTCGCGCCGGTCACCAGCGCACAGAAGCCGCACATGCGTCAATTCTCACGAGCCGCGGACATGGTCTCAGCATGCCACGCGGGCCGCCGCATTGACCACGCGTCTTGACGCTCGGCGCGGTCAGATCGCTTCGATCGGGCGCTTTTCAAGACGACGGCGGCAGCCCCAGAATGCGGCGTCCTCCTGCCAACGAGCATCGCCGTGACATCCTCCGCTTCGATCACCGTCCGTTTCCTCGGCGCCGCCCGCCAGGTCACCGGCTCCTGCTTCCTGTTCGAAACGCCGCACGCGCGCTTCATCGTCGATTGCGGGATGTTCCAGGGCGGACGCGAGGCGCGGGCCTTGAATCGCCGCGATTTCGGTTTCGATCCGCGCGAACTCGATTTCGTCCTGCTGACCCACGCGCACATCGACCACAGCGGACTGTTGCCCCGGCTGTGGGCATTCGGCTTCCGCGGACCGATCTACGCGACGGCGGCGACGGTCGATCTCGCCGCGGTGATGCTCGCCGACAGCGCGCACATCCAGGAAAGCGACTGGATGCGCGCCGAGCGCCGCCAGGGTCGTGCCGGTCGCCGCGGACGCGCGCGGGCACGGCTGACGCGCGACGACTATCCGCTGTATACGGTCGCCCACGCCGAAGCCTGCAGCGCGCTGCTCGAAGGCGTGGACTATGACGACCATTTCGAACCGGCGCCGGGGATCCGCTGCCGGATGCGCGACGCCGGCCACATCCTCGGCTCGGCGATCCTCGAACTGTGGATCGAAGTCCCGCAGGGCACGCGCAAAATCGTCTGTTCCGGTGATCTCGGCCAGCCCGGGCGACCGATCGTCCGCGATCCGACGACCATCACCGAGGCCGACGTGCTGATCGTCGAGTCGACCTACGGCAACCGGGAACACAAGGACCTCGGCGCGACGATCGAGGAACTGCACACCGTTCTCGCCGATACCGTCGCGCGCCGGCGCGGCAACATCGTGGTGCCGGCGTTCGCCCTCGGCCGCACCCAGGAACTGCTGTACGTGCTGATGGGCCTGCAGCGCGACGGACGGCTGCCGCCGTTGCGGATATTCGTCGATTCACCGCTCGCGCTGCGCGCGACGCAGATCACGCTGCGTCATCCGGAATTCCTCGACGAGGACACGCGCGAGATGCTGGCGCACGGCCGGGCGATGCCGCGGGCGCTGCCGCTGAAATTCACCGAGACGGTCGAGGATTCGATGGCGATCAATGCGATCGATCACGGCGCGCTGATCATCGCGGCGAGCGGCATGTGTGACGCGGGCCGCGTGCGTCATCACCTCCGCTACAACCTGCCGCGCCCCGAGTGCGCGATCGTGATCATCGGCTACCAGGCCGAAGGCACGCTCGGCCGGCGACTCGTCGATCGCGCGAGCCATGTGCGGCTGTTCGGCGACGACGTGCCGGTGCGCGCGAGCATCCACACCATCGGCGGCTTGTCCGCCCACGCCGATCGCCACGCACTGCTCGAGTGGCTGGGCGGCTTCGAGCGTCCACCGCAACGGACCTTCGTCGTCCACGGCGAAGCGCAGATCGCCGAGGATTTCGCCGCCCTCGTCGCCCGTGAGCGGCACTGGAATCATGTCGAGGCGCCGGTGCAGGACGCGATATACCCGCTTTAGCGGGCGGCGTTGGTCTCTGTAGTGCCGTTGAATCCGGCCACGGAGG
>JADZCB010000090.1 GCA_020851775.1 Gammaproteobacteria bacterium | reverse complement strand
TCGACGAACTTCGCCTTCGAATAGGTGCCCGAAATCGCCAGGTCGCCGGCGATCCACCAGGTGGCATCGTCGGCCAGCAGGTCGAACGCCTCCTGCAGTCGCTTGGTCGAGAACGCTTCCCAGAAGCGGCGTACCAGTCGCTTGTTGTCGTCGAGACTCATGTCGATCTCCCCCTTTCGAGCGGCATTGCCGCGGTTCGCACGTCACCGCAGTGTCGGCAACCGGCGATGCCGAATCAAGCAGTGGAGCTTCCTTCGTCTGCTTAGACATTCTTCTTTGCCACAAGAACACCGGGAACACCGAGGTCGAAATGCATTGATTGGACGGCACCGCAATGCTGGCGCCGCCGGAGACGCCGACATGGCGGCGATTTTCCACCAATCGATTCCTTTTCTCTTCTTCCCTCGGTGTTCTCGGTGTTCGGCGGCAGCACTCAGCCTCATTGCTTCAACATCGCCACGCCCTGCATCTGCCGCAGGATCCACGCCTGGCGTCGCCGCATCGCGGCGTCGGGGACATCGACGCGATAGCGCAGCGGATTGGGCAGTGCGGCGGCCAGCAGCGCTGCCTGGGGGGCGTCGAGATCGCGGGCCGGGCGGGCGAAGAAATGCCGGCTCGCGGCTTGCGCACCGTAGAGCCCGCGCCCGAACTGGGCGACGTTGAGATAGATCTCGAGGATGCGTGCCTTCGGCCACAGGAGTTCGATCCATACCGTGAACCAGGCCTCCAGACCTTTCCGGACCCAGTGCCGGCCGCGCCATAGAAACAAGTTCTTCGCGACCTGTTGCGAAATCGTGCTGGCGCCGCGCAGCCGACCACCGGCGTCGCGGGTCGCGAGCGCGTCTTCGATCGCCGCGAAGTCGAAGCCGTGGTGGTCGCGGAATTTCTGATCTTCGGCCGCGATCACGGCGCGGGCCAGCAGCGGCGAGATGGCCGCCAGCGGGCGCCACGCGTACTCGAGCCGGTAATCCGCATCGCCGTCACGCAGCGCGACGACCCACTCGCCGAACATCAGCGCGCTGAGCGGCGGATCGATCACGCGCAGCGCGGCGACCGCACCGATGCTCAGCAGAACGGCGCAGAGCACGACACGCACGAGGAACGCGATCGGCCTGAAGTGCCGTCGCGGTTCGCCGGTTCGTTCATCGAGACCGAGACGGGCGCGTGCGGCGCGCCGGCGTTCGCCATCGGGATCGGGATCGATGCGCAGGCTGCGCGGGTCGGCGCGTTTCATCATGAATTCCGGAGCAGTCGAAGGGCAGGCAGTCCTGCTGCGCGCAGCATGATCGCATGCCTCGGCCCGCGCGCGCCTGCCGGTGAGGGTTGAGTCGTCCGTGATCCCCTACTCATAATGCGGCGGTGTGATGCGGCAGCACCGCGCGGGATCCCGCCACCGGGATCTCCAAGGAAGACACTACAAAAGGACGACACGATGAACCTGCATCCAATCAAGACCGCGCTCCTCGTGGCCGGTCTGGCGAGCCCGCTCGCGAGCCATGCGCTTTCCGCCCCGGTCGAGGACGTGGCGAATTTCCTCGACACCACGCTGGGCGCGATGGAGGCGATCAATCCGATGAGCGGCCAGGTCGACGATCAAGGCCGCGAAGGGGTGATGACCTACGGTATCGCGATGAGCCGCGTGCTGTCCGTCGCGGCCGGCGATACGCTGCGTTTCGACTGGTTTCTCGGCACCGACGAAATCCTGGCCGGCAACGGCATCCTCGATTTCGGCTTCCTCAGCCTGAACGGCGCCCTGACCGCGCTCGCGCACAGCAGCGATGCGACCGAAGCGACCGATGACGACAACGACAATACGTTCAGCCCCTTCGCCGATCACCTGCCGCCGCTCGGCGGGCTCTACTTCCGCACCCATACGCTCGTGTTCGACACGGCCGGCGAGGTCCGGATTGGCTTCGCCGTCGTCGACACCGTGGACACGGCCGTGCGTACGGGTCTCGTGCTCGACAACGTGATGCTGAACGGCACGCTGCTCGACAACGGTGGCTTCGAGGATTACGCCTTCGACGGGACGTCGACGCTCTTCGCAGGCTGGCAGACCCTGGGCGACGTCA
Organism: Gammaproteobacteria bacterium; assembly: GCA_020851775.1. Classification (GTDB taxonomy): domain Bacteria; phylum Pseudomonadota; class Gammaproteobacteria. Next base: position 2,657 of record JADZCB010000090.1, on the reverse strand, counting down.
GCGCATGGAACTATTTCCCGCCGGCCCCGGAAGGCAATGTCGGCGCAGCACTGATCGGGGGCGATTTCGTCCCCCCGGCACCGGTGCCGCTGCCGGCCGGGGTGTGGCTGTTCGGATCGGCGCTCGGGGCACTCGCCTGGCGAAGTCGCCGGGCCGCCTGAGATCACCCGCGACACCGATGTGCCGCGCGCTGCTCTATCTCGGCCCGCCGGTGTTGCTGGATCACCTGCTGTTCCAGCCGGACAGCGCGCTCGTCCGCCAGTCGTTCAACCCGCGGATGCTGCATCTGCTGAACCTCGCCGGCTTCGGCATGCTGGCGTGGGACCGCGATTCGCATGAGCCCGCGCGTCCGTTCGAATACCGTTCGACGTCGCTGCCCGTTTTTGATCGCAACCTGAAGGCGCTCGCACAGAAAGTGCGCGCGAGCGCCCTCCTCGCCCACGTCCGCGGCGTGCCGTACAGCACCGAGGCGACGATCTCGCTGCAGAACACGCATCCGTTCACGTTCGCCGGCTGTCCGCTCGCCCTCGCGCACAACGGCGATCTGTACGCGATTGCCGATTACCGCGACGCGCTCGCGCACGAAATCGCTCCCGCCATCCGCGCCCGGATCGCAGGCACGACCGACAGTGAATGGATCGCCGCGCTCGTCGTCTCGCGGCTGCCCGATCCCGACGGCTATTCGATGCACGATCTGTCACAGGCGGTGCTCGACGCGCTCGCGATCATCGCCCGTGCACGACGCGCCGCCGGGATCTCGATTTCGTCGGCGACGAACTTGTTCGTCGCCGACGGTGAACGCGCGATCGGTGTACGCCACTGCTTCGATTACGGACGCTATCGCACCGACGACCCTGCTCGCGTCAACGAAGCGAACCTGCGCTATCTGAGTCTCTGGTACACGCTCGGACGCGACTTCGGCCTGCACGACGACGAGTGGCAGATGGTCGGTGCCGAGGCGGCGGCCGATGCGGTGCTGATTGCGTCCGAGCCGCTGACGAGCGATCACGGTTCGTGGATCGAAGTCCCGGAATACGGCTTTCTCGGCGTCGAGCGCGGCGCGCAGGGCCTGCGCATCGCCGCCCACGACATCCGGCTCTGAGCCGCCGCGCGGCGGGGGCGATCAGGCTCGTCGCGCGAGCACGGCCTGGGCACGGTGCAGACCGACGTACTGTGCCAGCCGGTTGCTCAGCGCGAGCGCGGTCCCGGCCACGGCCGCGGCGACGATCGCCCGCAGCGCGAGTCCGAGGCGATCGCTGCCGGTGTAGAGCGCAGCGAACGTCGCGCGGGACAACCAGCGCACCTCGCTCTGCTCACGCGCGTGGCAGCTCACGCTGTGCGGCATATCGAGCAGGATGGCCGGCAGGCCGGCGAGCGCCCCGGGCCCGAGAATCTGCAAGCTCAGCGGACGCCCGTCGGGCGGGCGCAGTTCGAGTGCGCCACGCACGACGATCACGATACCGTCACTCGTATCGCCGGCGGCCTGAAGCCGCTCCCCGGCGCGATGACTGCGAGCCTCGGTCATCGCCAGCAAGGCATCGCGCAGTGCGGCGTCGAGTCCTTGAAACGGGTCGAGCAACGCGAAGAACACCGCATGTTCGAACGGCGCATCGGGAACGGCGGGCGGGGGCCCCGGGATCCGGCTCGTGATCGGTGCCGTGTCCGCTTCCGCGCCGATGCGCTCGAGCAATTGCACGTCGAGCGCCGCGATGCGCGCGACGACGCGTTGCGTGAATTCGAGCGCCGTCGCATCTTGCAGCGTGCACGCCGCGTCGAGCAGCCGACGCTCCCAGCGCACGACCGTGACCGCTCCCCGCGCCCGCACGTCGGCGGTACGGCGGGCGGCGGCGACGAAGCCGAGTTCGCCGACCAACGCAGGCGCCAGCAGATTGCCGAGTGCGAGTTCACCGCCGCCGGGCAGACGCCGCCGGATCTCGAGTTCACCGTCGAGCAGCGCGAACACGGCATCGGCTGCGCGTCCCTGGCGGATCAGATTCGCGCCGGGGGCGAGCGTGACGATCGTCCCGAACCTCGCCAGGCCCGCGCGGGCCGCCGGTGCGAAGTCTTCGCACACCGGCACCCGCGCCAGCCGCGTGGCGAGATCGGGCGGCACACTCAGCCGCGTCGGTAGACGACCGGCGCGTCGTTGCTCCAGGCGAGCGCCTGATCGTTGACTTCGAGTTTCACCTGCGACCACGACAGCCTGGTGTCGTCCGCCGTCCCCGACACGCACAGTTTGAAATTGCCGAGGTTCAGTTCTGCCGCGGGCCGTGACAGAAGCTGGGCGACGCCGGCGGCCGCCTCGCACGGTTCCAGCATGCGTGGCTGCCAGCGCCCGAACACTTTCGGATTGTCGGCGTATTCCTCGGTCATCCCGGTGCGGACGAACGGCAGCATCAGGCACGCGGCGCTGACCATGTTCGACGACTTGCCGAGATTCACCTTGAGGACCTCGGGCAGTTTCAACACCGCCCAGTTGGCGACGACGTAGCCCGGCACCGCGACGCCGGGCTCGATTGCCTGCATCGATGAGATGTACATCAACTGCAACGGCTGCTGGTGGTAGATCGCTTCGCCCGCCCACAGGTGCGTCATCGCGACGAAGCCGTCGATCTTCGTGTTCATCACGAGCCGCGATTCGGCGAGGTTTTCGATGA
>JADZCB010000089.1 GCA_020851775.1 Gammaproteobacteria bacterium | reverse complement strand
CACGACAGAACCGCACGCTCTTCCTCGACGTAGCGGCCGGCCAGGATGGCGTCCAGGCCCTGCGCTAGCTGTTGCGGCGAGAGATCGGCGAGAAAGCCGAGGCGGCCGAGGTTGATGCCGAGCAGCGGCACCGCACGCGGAAACACCAGCTTGGCGGCGCGCAACAGCGTGCCGTCGCCACCGATGGTGATCACCAGATCGCGACCGGTGACCAGCTCGGCATCGACGCCGACGCGATGCCGCCCGTCGAGCGCCGCCGCCGCACCGGCGTCGACGACGATGTCGACCGCATGGCGTGTCAGGACCGCGAGTGCTGCGTCGAGCGCGCCGAATACCGACGAATCATCATGCTTCGTCACCAAACCGATGCGTTTGAACACTGGCGCTCCTCTGCGCTGCGTGATTCCCTGGCCCTGCCGTCCGGGGATTGTGCCAAGTCTGCAGGCAGTCCGGAACCGTGCTTTTGCATGGCCCGCAGGGGGGTGCTAGATTCCAGGCGGCAGTCGTTTTCCCGGGTGGCCGCGACATGAACGAGCCCTCGCACGGTATCGAACTCAGCGAACGTGCGCAGCTTCTTTTCAAGCTGCTCATCGAACGCTATATCGCCGACGGTCAACCCGTCGGTTCGCGCACGCTCGCCCGCGACACGAAGCTTGAACTGAGTCCGGCCACCATCCGCAACGTGATGGCCGATCTCGAGGATCTCGGCCTCATCAAGTCGCCGCACACCTCAGCCGGACGCGTGCCGACGGCGCGGGGCTACCGCTTCTTCGTTGACTCGATCCTGACCTGGCACACTCCGGCCCTGATCGATATCCAACGTCTGTCTTCGGACATCCAGAGCGAGCATGATGTCCGGCGCATGCTCGAACGGACGTCGACGCTGCTGTCCGATATCACGCGCTTTGCCGGCCTCGTGATGATCCCGGCCGCCGAACAGCGCGCGCTGCGCCAGGTCGAATTTCTGAAGTTGAACGACAACCGGGTGCTCGCGATCCTCGTCGTCAACGATCGCGAAGTGCAGAATCGCATCATTCGCACCGCTCGCCCGTATTCGAACGCCGAACTCACCGAAGTCGCCAACTACCTCAATTCCGCCTTCGCCGGACGTGACATCCGGCAGGTCAAGCGCGACATCCTCGCCGAGATGAACGCCGCGCGCGACGAAATGAACCTGCTGATGCAGAACGCGATCGAAATGGCGCAGCAGGTGTTCACGGACGAACAGGAAGGCAAGGATTACGTGCTGGCCGGCCAGACGAACCTGATGGAATTCACCGAATTGTCGGACATCGACAAGCTCCGTGCGCTGTTCGAGGCCTTCAACCGGAAGCGGGACATGCTTCACCTGCTCGATCAGGCGCTGTCCGCCAACGGGGTCCAGATTTTCATTGGCGAAGAATCCGGATACCAGGCTTTCGACGACTGCAGCATCGTCACCTCGACTTATGGCCGCGATGGCGAATCACTCGGCGTCCTCGGCGTCATCGGTCCGACCCGCATGCCCTACGAGAAGGTCATCCCGATCGTCGACCTCACCGCGAAAGTGCTGAGTTCGGCCTTGAATTCTCTCCAGTAGCCCCAAGGTAGAGCGCAAATCCAGTCTGCCGCCCTCCGCCGGGGCGCGCTACGGACTTACTTTTTTCATTCACTGGCAACGGCCCGTCGGGCCGTCAGTATCCGGAGGACACGCGTGACGAACGAGGACATGACGCCCGCGGCGGTGACGGACGAAACCACGACCGGGACTGCGCCACTGACGGTGTCGGAACTGCAGACCGAAGTCGAACGTCTGCGTGCCGAGGCCGACCGTTTCCGCGACGACATGCTGCGCGCGCGGGCGGAACTCGAGAACATCCGCAAACGTGCCGCCCGCGACGTCGAGGCGGCCCACAAGTTCGGTATCGAAAAACTCGTCGAGGTCTTGCTGCCGGTCAAGGACAGCTTCGATCTGGGCTATGAGGCGGCCCTTCATACGATCGATATGAAGAGCCTCCAGGACGGCATGGCGCTGACGGTCCGGCTTTTCGACGACGCGCTGGCGAAGGTCGGCGTGACCGCGGTCGACGGCGTCGGTGCCCGGTTCGATCCCGAAAAGCATCAGGCGGTCAGCATGGAAACGGATGCAGATGCCGAGGCCGGCACGGTGCTGCGAGTGTTCCAGAAGGGCTACACGCTGAACGAGCGCCTGGTGCGGCCGGCGATGGTCGTCGTCGCGAAGGCGCCGGGCTGCTGATCGCCGCCGCGACGGCGCCAGCGGCGTGCCGCCGTCGCAGGACTTGAGACCGCGACGGGCGCCCCCATATCAGGCGACAAGCACGAGGTCCGGACACCGGGCCGGCACAACTTTCAGACTCCAGAGAGGCACTCATGGCGAAAATCATCGGTATCGACCTCGGCACCACGAATTCCTGCGTGGCCGTGCTCGAGGGCGGCAAGCCCAAGGTCATCGAGAACAGTGAGGGCGCCCGCACGACGCCGTCGGTGGTCGCGTTCAGCAACGACGACGAGGTGCTCGTCGGCCAGTCGGCCAAGCGGCAGGCGGTGACGAACCCGCAGAACACGCTGTTCGCGGTCAAACGCCTGGTCGGGCGCAAGTTCAAGGACGACGTCGTACAGCGTGACGTCAAGATGGTGCCGTACAAGATTGTGTCTGCCGATAATGGCGACGCGTGGGTCGAGAGCAAGGGCAAGCGCATGGCGCCCCCCGAAATCTCCGCGCGCGTGCTGATGAAGATGAAGAAGACGGCCGAGGATTATCTCGGTGAAGAGGTCAAGGAAGCCGTCATCACGGTGCCGGCCTATTTCAACGACTCCCAGCGGCAGGCCACCAAGGATGCCGGTCGCATCGCCGGCCTCGACGTCAAGCGCATCATCAACGAGCCGACTGCCGCGGCGCTCGCCTTCGGCATGGACAAGCGCGAGGGTGACGCGAAGATCGCGGTCTACGACCTTGGCGGCGGTACCTTCGACATCTCGATCATCGAGATCGCGGAAGTCGACGGCGAGCACCAGTTCGAGGTGCTGTCGACGAACGGCGACACCTTCCTCGGGGGCGAAGACTTCGATCTGCGCCTCATCGAGTTCCTCGCAGCGGAGTTCAAGAAGGATCAGGGCATCGACCTGCACAACGACCCGCTCGCGCTTCAGCGCCTGAAGGAGGCGGCGGAGAAGGCGAAAATCGAGCTGTCGTCCAGCCAGCAGACCGACGTCAATCTGCCGTACATCACCGCGGATGCGACGGGTCCCAAGCACCTGAACATGAAGATCACGCGTGCCAAGCTCGAATCGCTGGTCGAAGATCTGATCAAGCGCACCGTCGAGCCGTGCCGGATCGCGCTGAAGGATGCCGGGCTCAAGGCCAGCGACATCAACGACGTGATTCTCGTCGGCGGCCAGAGCCGGATGCCGAAAGTGCAGGAAGTCGTCAAGGATTTCTTCGGCAGGGAGCCGCGCAAAGACGTGAACCCCGACGAGGCGGTGGCGGTCGGGGCGGCCATCCAGGCCGGCGTGCTCGGTGGCGATGTCAAGGACGTGCTGCTGCTCGACGTGACCCCGCTGTCGCTCGGCATCGAGACGCTCGGCGGGGTGATGACAAAGCTGATCGAAAAGAACACCACGATCCCGACCAAGGCGCAGCAGGTGTTCTCGACCGCGGACGACAACCAGACCGCGGTGACCGTGCACGTGCTCCAGGGCGAACGCGATCAGGCGGCCGCAAACAAATCGCTCGGGCGGTTCGATCTTGCCGATATTCCGCCGGCGCCGCGCGGCGTGCCGCAGGTCGAGGTGACATTCGATATCGACGCGAACGGCATCCTCAACGTATCGGCAAAAGACAAGGCGACCGGCAAACAGCAGTCGATCATCATCAAGGCTTCGAGCGGCCTGTCCGACGACGAAATCCAGCGCATGGTGCGCGACGCCGAGGCGCATGCCGAAGAAGACAAGAAGTTCCACGAGCTGGTGAACGCGCGCAACCAGGCCGACAGCCTCGCACACGCGACGAAGAAGTCGCTGGACGAACTCGGTGACAAGGTCGACGCGCAGGAGCGCAAGGACGTCGAGGCCGCGCTCGAGGATCTGAAGCAGGCGCTGGGCGGCGACGACAAGTCGGCCATCGAGGCCAAGGCGCAGAAACTCGCCGAGCTCTCGGGTAAAGTCGCCCAGCGTGCGTACCAGGCGGAGGCCGCGGCGGGTGGCGCCGAGGCGCCCGACGGTGGCGCCGGCGCAGACCGCCGCACGGCCGATGACGATGTCGTCGATGCGGACTTCGAGGAAGTCAAAGACAAGAAGTAAGTCCTCGACGACGGAGGACACAACCGATGTGGCCCGGGCGGAGTGAAGCTCTGTCCGGGCCCGTTCATGTAGGGGTACGGTGCTCGATATGGCGAAGCGGGACTATTACGAGGTGCTGGGCATTGCCCGCACGGCGTCCGAGGCCGACATCAAGAAGGCCTACCGGCGTCTCGCGATGAAGTATCACCCGGATCGCAACGACGGTGACGTGGGGGCCGAAGAGCAGTTCAAGGAGACGAAGGAAGCCTTCGAAATCCTGTCGGACCAGCAGAAGCGCGCCGCCTACGACCAGTTCGGCCATGCCGGCGTCGACCCGCAGGCCGGCGGTGGCTTCGGCGGCGGCGCGGGTTTCAGCGACATCTTCGAGTCCGTCTTCGGCGATATTTTCGGTGGTGGCGCACGCGGCGGTTCGCGGGTGTATCGCGGCGCCGATCTGCGCTATGACCTCGAGCTGTCGCTCGAGGACGCGGTGCGCGGCACCGAGGTCAAGATCCGCCTGCCGACCGTCATCGAGTGCGAAAGCTGCGACGGCAACGGCAGCCGCAGCAAGGCGGCACCCGAAACCTGTTCGAGCTGCAATGGCGTGGGACAGATTCGCATGCAGCAGGGATTCTTTTCGGTGCAGCAGACCTGCCCCGCGTGCCGCGGCCGCGGCCGTGTCGTCAAGGATCCCTGCGGGGCGTGCGGTGGCACCGGCAAGGCGCGCGGCCACAAGACCATCGCGGTCAAGATCCCGGCCGGGGTCGACACCGGCGATCGCATCCGGCTCGGTGGCGAAGGCGAGCCCGGCCAGAACGGCGGGCCGGCGGGCGATCTGTACGTCAACGTCGTGGTTCGCGAACATTCGATCTTCACGCGCGAGGGCACCGATCTCTATTCGGAGGTGCCAATCGATTTCGTCACCGCGACCCTCGGTGGCGAACTCGAAGTGCCGACGCTCGAAGGGCGCGTCGTCCTCAAGATCCCGCCCGAGACCCAGAGTGGCCGGATGTTCCGCATGCGCGGCAAGGGCGTGAAATCCGTGCGCGGCGGCGCGACGGGCGATCTGATCTGCCGCGTGACGATCGAAACGCCGGTCAGTCTCAACAAGCAACAGAAGGATCTCCTCCGCGCGTTCGGCGAGTCACTCGCCGGTGAAGGCGTGCGGCATTCGCCGCGGGCCAGTTCCTGGCTGGACGGCGTGAAGAAATTCTTCGAAGACATGAAATTCGGTTGAGCATGGACCAGCGTCTCCCCTCCGTTGCCATCGCCGGCGCCGCCGGTCGCATGGGGCGCAGTCTCGTCGAACTCGGCCGCCAGGCCGGCGACCTGCGGCTCGTCGCCGCATTCGAGGCGGCCGCGCATCCGCTGCTCGGACAGGACGTCGGTGCCATCGCCGGCATCGGCCCGATCGGCATTCCACTCGTGAGCGACGCGGAACTGGTCGCGACGCCGTTCGACGTACTTATCGATTTCACCACCGTCGATGCCTCGCTCGTTCATCTCGAAGCCTGCGTACAGGCGGGCCGCCGTATCGTGCTCGGCACCACGGGATTCGGTGAGCGGCGTGCCGCAATCGACGCGGCCGCCGAGCGGATCGGCATCGTTTTCGCGCCGAACATGAGCGTTGGTGTCAACCTCTGCTTCAAGCTGCTCGCGCTTGCCGCCCGTGTGCTCGGCGACGACTTCGACGTGGAAATCATCGAGGCGCATCACCGCCACAAGGTGGATGCGCCATCGGGAACCGCCGTGCGCATGGGGGAAATTCTTGCCGCCGAACTCGGTCGTGATCTCGCGAGCTGCGCCGTCTATGGTCGTCAAGGACACACCGGGCCGCGCGATCGCACGACGATCGGCTTCGAAACCATTCGCGCGGGCGAAATCGTCGGCGATCACACCGTGCTTTTCGCCGGCGCCGGTGAGGTCGTCGAAATCACGCATCGCGCCGCCAATCGTGCCACCTTTGCCGCGGGCGCACTGCGTGCTGCGGCGTGGCTCGCCGGACGCGGACCGGGCAGCTACGACATGCAGGACGTGCTGGGTCTGAAATGACGGCTCGCACACGGCAATGGTGAACCGCGGGCGGCGCGCCAGGGACTAAAGAGGGTCGAAACGCAGAATTTCCCGCTCTGGCGCGATACGGCGACCAGAGTCTAGAACGGGAGGCGCATGAAAGAACTGCCGGTACAGGCTGCAATCACGATCGATGACAGGCTTCCGGCAGCCGCCGTTGCCGATCGGCGCGACGCGGTATTGCTCGCCGCGATAGCCGGCGGCGATCGCGTCGCCTTCGACACCCTGTATCGCCACTACTACGCGCGCTTGACCGATTTCGTCGCGCGCATCCTTCATCAGCATGAACTCGCCGAAGAAGTCGTCAACGACACGATGTATGCGGTGTGGACCGGCGGGGCGCGGTTTGCCGGCCGTTCGCGGGTATCGACGTGGATCTTCGGGATCGCCTATCACAAGGCGCTGAAGCGGCTCGAGCGCGAGCGGCGCACGATGGCCGACACGCTGGACGAGGAATTCGATCTCGCGGACGACACCGATCCTGGGCTCGACGCCGATGCCGCGCAATTGCAGCGCCGGCTCGAAACCGCGCTGGCGCAGCTGTCGCCGGCACATCGCAGCGTCGTCGAGCTCACGTTCCTGCTCGAATATTCGTATGAAGAGGCGGCCGGTATCGTCGGCTGCCCGGTCAATACCGTGAAGACACGGATGTTTCATGCCCGCGCGCGGTTGCGCAAGCTGTTGAGCGCCGTCGTGTCGCACAAGAACTAGAGAACGATTATGTCGATGCCCGACGACAGCACCAGCCCTGACATGCGAGACACCCATGCCGCGCGCCACGCTGCGGCCTTCGCGCTGCTGCCCTGGTTCGCGAACGACACCTTGCAGGACCACGAGCGCGCCCTGGTGAGCGCGCACTTGAGGGGCTGCCTGACCTGCCGCCGCGAACTGGAACTCATGCAGGTGCTCCAGCGTGTGGTGCGTGCACCGGCGGCCGAGCGGCGCTGCGAGGACGCGCTACGCCGGCTGCATGCACGGATGGCGACGACGCGCGCGACGGCGTCTCCGCCCTGGGCGGCGGCCGCAGTGCTCGCGCTCGTCGTCGGGCTCGTGGGCACGCTGTCCGGCAATACGGACAAGAGTGT
>JADZCB010000088.1 GCA_020851775.1 Gammaproteobacteria bacterium | reverse complement strand
GCCGGATGATGGACGGCGACATCACTCGCGCCCCACACGAAGCTGACGTTGAGTGCAGCGGCGAGCAGGACGAAGAACGCGAAGACGACTTTTTCGAAATTCATGATTGGGTCCGCCACCCGGTGCCGATCTCGTCCGGCGTGATGCCCGGGACATCGTGGACGGCTGCGCTCTGGTCTTGCATCGATGAATCCCCTCCCGTTGTGTCCACGTCGCGTGCACCCGGCATCGATTGTCACATTTTGTGACTACGCTCACACCACCTTCCCGCATCGCACAGGCACGATGCAGCCCGACAGATGTTCGAGGGCAAGGAGAATGGAAATGAACACGACGTCGCTGCGTACGAGCGCACGTGCTGCTGTGATAGCCGTCTGCGCCGTGACCCTCGGTGCCTGCGGCAGCCTGCCGGAAGAACGTGCGGTGAGCGGCGCCGGGATCGGTGCCGGCGCGGGCGCGGCGCTCGGCGCGGTCACCGGCATGTCGGTCGCGACGGGTGCGCTGATCGGTGCCGCGGCCGGCGGTCTCACCGGCGCGCTGACGAACGACCGTCAGGTCAATCTCGGCCAGCCGGCCTGGAAGCAGGGTCAGGCCCAGCAGGCGCCGGCAGGCCAGGCGCAGCAGCCCGCGTACGGCAACGTCGTGGCGGCGATCCAGAACGATTTGAACCGGCTCGGTTACGACGCCGGCGCAGCAGACGGTCTCGTCGGACCGCGTACCAGCGAGGCGATCCGTCGCTATCAACGCGATCACAATCTGCTGATCGACGGTCGCGCGACGCCGGAGCTCGCGAATCACATCCAGAGTCTCGGCCGGCCCGCACCCCGCCACCCGGGCTGAACGGAACGGCGTCGATGACGATCCGGGACGGGGCCTGCCGGCGCCGGCCTGGAACCGCTGACAGGAAGCGCCGCGTCAGGGAGCAAACGCGGCGGCCGGCACCGGGACGTGCCGCCACGAGATCACGATCAGCACAGATGCGAACCGTGACCTCGTGGAGAGAGGACGGCGCAGGCGCCGTCCAGGCGATGGGCCGCTGCCAGGAGGGGAAGGCGGAACATCGTGTCGATCATTCCTCCGCTGCGCACGGATAGCGCCGGCGGAGGATCTCCTCGACGACGACCGGCGCCGGTCGTCGCTCATCGTCCTGCCCCATGTCGCGCACCACCTGGGCCGCGACGCTCGCCGGCGCAGTGCCGTCAGGGACACACCACGCGCGGGGCGGCGGGCCGTCCTCGCCACACACACCGCACGGCGCGACATACCAGTCGCACATCACGGCATGTTCACCGGTATAGCCGGCGGCGAGCGCGCGCGCGCAGGTTGCGCGCAGTTCACCTGCCGTCGGGGCCGCCGCCGCGGCACACGCCATGCCGAGGCCCGCGATCAGCACACCGAGGCGATGCATCGACACCTGCCTGGGGCTGCTTCAGGCCTCGCCGCCCAGCAGTTTTTCCATGTACTGCTCCAGCGTCAGCGTGCCGCCCTCCTCGTCCGGCCGGCCGACGTCCTGCGGCGGCAGGACGTCCTGCACGGCGTCCAGCCGCTTCCATACCGCGAGCGGCGCGCGCGAATCGGCATGCGGTACATAGCGGGACGCCGCCACGCGCTGATAGCGGTGAATGTAGCGCGGGCAGTTGATCCACAGCTTCGTGACGTGGATGCGTACCACGAGTTCGGCCCCCGGATAGTCCGCGAGCAGCGGATCGGCGGGGTCGATCGCCGCTTCCCCGTGCACCCGCAGGCGGTGCGGTTTCTCGAAATCGATGAACAGCAGGCCGACCTTGCGGTTCGTCGCGATATTGCCCATCGAGAAGAACATGCCGTTGCCGTCGTAACTCGGGAACGCCAGCGTCGCGTCGTCGACGACGCGCACGAAACCGGGATCACCGCCCTTGTACGATGTGGTCGGAAAACCGTGCGCGTCGACGGTCGACAGAAAGAACAGATCACGGCTCTGGACGAAAGCCTTGTCGAAATCGTCGAGCGTCGACTTGACGATCATCTCCTCGAGCCGATCGGCCATCTTGCGCGTCGCGAACCTGTCCTGCAGCGCGCGGTGCTGTTCGTTGTAGATCTCGCTCATCGTGTGCTCCCCGTGGCGCCCTGCAGGGCGCGCGCCTCACGTGGTAGGAATCCCCGCAAGCCTGGATTCGAAGGCCCGGTCATCGCGCGCTGCCGCGTCGTGTCGAGCCGTGCAAATGTCGCTTGCCGGGTGGGTGCCGCCCCCGGACACCGGCGCCCAGTCGCGGGGCAGCTTCGACTGGCGCGGATTCATGCCCGGTTATTTAGCGGTGCGGCGGTACCAGCGTCAATGCCGGGGCGGGCCACGGAACAGGCGCAGCACGACTTCAATCGATCAGTCGCGGATCCGGCGCCCGCTTGTCCAGAAACGCACGCATGATTTCGCGCGCGGCAGGTGTCGTCAGCAACTCGTTGAAGCGCTCGATCTCGACTTCGATGCGCGTCACGACGGGTTCTTCCGCACGCTTCAGCAAGGCCTTCGTCGTGCGCAGGGCCCGACGCGGTTTCGCGGCGAGTCTGGCGGCGGTCGCCAGTGCGCGCGCTTCGACCTCCTCGCTCGCGTAAATCGCCTGGACGAGACCGAGGCGGGCGGCCTCTTCGGCGTCGAAAGCGTCGCCGAGCATCAGCAGACGTGCCGCATGGTGATAACCGCCGAGACGCGGCAACAGCAGCGAGGATCCCGCTTCCGGACAGAGCCCGAGGTTGACGAACGGCAGCGAGAACCGGGCCGCCGGCGTCGCGTAGACGAAATCGCAATGGAACAGCAGCGTCGTGCCGATGCCGATCGCGACCCCGTCGACAGCGGCGACGAGCGGCACGGTCGCCGTCGCCAGCGCGCGCAGCAAGCGGTGTGCCGGGCGCGGCCCGTCCGCATCGCGCGTGGCGAGGAAGTCGTCGAGATCGTTCCCGGCGGAAAACACGCCTTGCACGCCACAGACGACGACACAGCGGACCGCCGAGTCGTGTTCGGCGCGTTCGAGCGCGGCGACGAAAGCCGCGTACATGTCGCCGGTCAGCGCGTTCTTCTTCGCCGGCCGGTTCATGCGGATGGTCAGGATGCCTTCGCTCAACGTGGTCTCAAGCGTGGCGGCGGCGGACTGTGTCATCGCGGGCCTCCTCGGCCTGTTCGGCGCCGGCCGTGCCGGCGGGTCGCCAGCATAATGCGCCATCGTCGCGGCGGCGACTGGCCCGGCGCCGACGTCGCGGCTATAGTCCCGCCCAGTTTTCCGCCCATCGGATTTCAATGCGTTTTCCCGACAGAGTCGCGCTCGTCACCGGCGCGAGCCGCGGCATCGGTCGCGACATCGCGCTGGCCATTGCGCGCGAAGGTGCCGACGTGGCGGTCACCGCGACGACACGCGAGGGCGCTGCCGCGACCGCCGCGGCCATTCAGGCGCTCGGCCGCCGCGCGCTCGCACTGGCCTGCCGTGTCGAGCGCGCCGACGACGTCGCCGCGACGTTCACCGAGGTCGCGCAGGTCCTCGGCCCCGTCGATCTCCTGGTCAACAACGCGGGCGTCAGCGCGCCGGTGCCGCTGCTCGACATGACGGAAGAAAACTGGGATTTACACATGGACGTCAACGCGAAGTCCGTGTTCCTGTGCAGCCAGGCCGCCGTGCGCCAGATGCGTGCGGCGAATCGCGGCGGCTGCATCGTGAACATCGGCTCGATCGTCGGGCGCAACGCCATTCCGCAGACGCTCGGCTACTGCGCGTCGAAGGCGGCGGTCGATCACATGACCCGCGTGCTCGCGATCGAGCTTGCGCGCCATCGCATCCGCGTCAACTGCGTCGCCCCGGGTTACATCCGGACGGAATTGATCGACAGCCTCGTCGACGAGGGTAAGTTCAGCCTCCAGGCGCTCGAGCGGCGCACGCCCCAGCGCAGGCTCGGCAGCGGCGAGGACGTCGCCCGCGCGGTCTGCTACGTCGCGAGCGAGGATGCCGGGTTCATGACCGGCGAGGTTCTGGTCATCGACGGCGGCTGGTCCGCGTATGGCTATCTCTGACATGGAGGTCTGTCTGGAACCGCCGGCCGGCTTCTCGCCGATGCCACGGGTGAGCTCGGCGCTGGACACCGTCGGCCCGATCTACATGCACGGTGCCGGTGAAGCGCGTCGCTTCGGCATGTACGTCCTCGACAAGCACTGCAATACGCGGCGGAACATGCACGGCGGGCTGCTCGCGGCACTCACCGACGTCGCGCTGGGCTTCACGCTCGGCTATCTCACGCAGCCGTTCACCAGCTACGTCACCGTGTCGTTGGACGTCGACTTTGCCGGCAGTGCCGTCGAAGGCGACTGGCTCGAGGCGAGGACGGATGTGCAGCGTCGCGGCCGCCGGCTGGCCTTCGCCAACTGCTACGTCTGGCGCGGCGACACGCGCATCGCGCGTGCGAGCGGCGTGTTCATGGCGACCGACCAGTCGCCGCCGGAGTGCTGAGATGCCGCGTCCGGGTCGCATGCTGTCTGCGCTCCTGGCGGGCGTCGGCCTTCTCGCCGCGACGGGCGTCGAGGCCGCGACGCCGCTGATCCGGCATTTCGATCGGGCGACGACCGAAGCCCTCGGCCGCGCGATGTACGAGCAGGACCGGCGCGCGTCGATCGCGGCCGATTTCGTGCGCGACAATTTCGATCCGGCGGCGGAACGGCTCGTCGGTTACATCACGAGCGGCGCGCCGCCGCATGTTCGCGTGCGGTTCATCCGCACGACCGCGGACGGCTACGAAGCCGCGCTCGACGCGGACTTCGACGACCTGCTGCTGCCGGTGCTGAAACGTGCCGAGGATTCGCGTCTGTCGACGCTCGAGCAGGCCCAGATCGCCGCGCGCCTCACCGCTGCGCGCGATTCGTCGACCCGCTGCGACGGCCGCTACAACACGCTCGCGCTGCCGGATCCCGATGGTGATGGCTGGCTCGTGTACGCAATCGCGACGAGCATCGACGCGGACACGATCATGGTCGGTGGCCACGTGCGCTACACGATCAACGCCGCGGGAGACGTCATCCAGCACGCCGAACCGCTGGCGAGCGCCTGCGCGGAGGCACCGCGTGCCGAACTCGAACGCGCGGCCGCGACCCGCGGCAGCGCGGGACTCGCATTGCGCTCGTCACTGGCGACGACCCCGCTCGAGACTCACGTATATCTGAGCCTGATGTATGCACTGCCCTTGTACGTCGTCGGCACCGATCTGAAGATGTGGCAAGTCGACGCGGGTCACATGCAGGTACTGCGCGACAAACCTGGACCGGCCACACCATGAATCGCTACTGGAACGACATCGTCCGCGGCCTGTCGCCTTATGTCCCGGGCGAGCAGCCGAAGCTCGATCGTCTCGTCAAGCTGAACACCAACGAGAACCCCTACCCGCCGGCACCGGGCGTGCTGGCGGCGATCCAGACGGAAACCGGCGACGCGCTGCGGCGCTATCCGGATCCGAACGCCGATCGACTGAAGACCGCGATCGCGGCATACCACGGGCTGCTGCCGGCGCAGGTGTTCGTCGGCAATGGCTCGGACGAAGTACTCGCACATGCATTCCACGGCCTGTTGAAACAACGCGCGCCAATCCGCTTTCCGGACATCACCTACAGTTTCTACCCGGTCTACTGCCGGCTTTACGGCATCGATCACGAGACGGTGCCGCTCGACGACGACTTCGCCATCGACCTCGCCGGCTATGCCGGTCGCTGCGGCGGCGTGATCCTGCCCAACCCGAACGCCCCGACGGGCCGCGCGCTGCCGCTGGCGGCGATCGAGACACTGCTGAGGCTGCAACCGGACGTGGTGGTCGTCATCGACGAAGCCTATGTCGATTTCGGCGCCGACAGCGCCGTGGCCTTGATCACGCGCTATCCGAATCTGCTCGTCACCCAGACGCTGTCGAAATCACGCTCGCTCGCCGGCCTGCGCGTCGGCTTCGCGCTCGGCGACGCCGGGCTAATCGAAGGCCTCGAGCGCGTCAAGAACAGCTTCAATTCCTATCCGCTGGACAGGCTCGCGATCGCCGGCGCCGTCGCTGCGTTCGAGGACCGCGCCTGGTTCGAACAGACGCGCCAGCGCATCATCGCGAGCCGCGACGCGCTGATCCGGTCGCTGTCGGCGCTCGGTTTCGACGTGCTGCCGTCGTGCGCGAACTTCGTCTTCGCCCGCCATCCGTCGCGTGACGCGGCCGATCTTCACCGCGCGCTGCGCGAGCGTCACATCGTCGTGCGTCACTTCACCGCACCGCGCATCGCGCAGTTCCTGCGCATCACCGTCGGCACCGATGCCGAATGTGACACCCTCGTGCAGGCCCTGGCCGAGATTCTCGCCTGAACAGATGAGCGGACATCTCCAGTGCCGGGGTGACGGCACCG
>JADZCB010000087.1 GCA_020851775.1 Gammaproteobacteria bacterium | reverse complement strand
TCCTGCTCGTGCGGCCGCTCGTCGACGCCGGGCTGCTGCCGGTCGATGCCAGCGTGACGGCGACGTCGTTGACGGGCTACTCCGGCGGCGGTCGCCGGATGATCGAGCAGTATGTGGCCGATGGTCATGCAGAACTCACCGCACCACGGCCCTATGCGCTGTCCCTCGTCCACAAGCACGTGCCTGAAATGATGACGCACACCGGATTGAGACACCGTCCGCTGTTCATGCCGATCGTCGCGAATTTCTACAAGGGGCTCGCCGTCAGTGTGCCGTTGCACCTGTCACAGCTCGCGCCAGGGACCGACGGCGCCGCCGTGCAGCGCACGCTGGCCGCGCGCTATGCCGGCGAGCGCTATGTCGAAGTCATGCCGAGCGGTGCCGCGACAGGTTTCCAGGACGGTTATTTCGACGTGCAGGGCTGCAACGACACCAATCGCTGCGATCTCTTCGTGTTCGCGAACGCGACGCAGGTGCTGCTCGTCGCGCGCCTCGATAATCTCGGCAAGGGCGCGAGCGGGGCAGCGGTGCAGGCGATGAACCTGCACCTCGGCCTGCCCGAGATGACCGGGCTCGATCACCTCGCGATCTGAGTGCCCGGACTGCCGGCGCTGCCGTCAGCGCCACGCGAAGGCCGGCTGGTCGAAATGCGCGACGCGGGTCGACAGTCCGCGCAGGCAGACCTCGCGGAACTGGAACAGCACCGCCGCCGTCGGCGCCGCAATCCACGAATCCGCGACCGGCATGAGCAGGACCGGCCGCGCAGGATCCGGCCCGGCTTCGAGCAGCGGCGCATCCGCGCGCAGGAATTCGGTGACGGGGATGCGGTGGACCGACGCGACCTCGCCCGGATCGGGTACGAGTTCACGGATCCGGCCGCCCCAGACGACGACGGGCGTGATCGCGAATCCCGAACGCGTCGGATAGTCATCGAGGCAGCCCAGGATCGCGTCGGCGCCGAGACGCAGCCCGACCTCCACACGCAGTTCGCGCAGCGCTGCGGCCTCGGCCGCTTCGCCGGCATCGAGGCGGCCGCCAGGCAACGCCCATTGCCCCGCGTGCCGGCGCAACTGCGCACTGCGCCGGGTCAGCAGTAGCGCCGCCCGTGCGGAGTCCCCACGTGGCGGCATCAGCCCCGGCAGATCCGCCCCATCGCCCTCATCGATCACGACGACGGCGACGGCGGCGCGCTGACCGTGGCCGTCGGGCACCGTCCGCCGCGTGAAGTCGCGCAGGTGCCGGGTTATGCTCGCCCTCAGCGTTACGTCGCAGTCCATACAGGTCATTGTGCCACTGCCCTGCTGGTGCTAGTGCCCTGCTGGAGCTAACCGCGCCCACCCGAATTCCGCCAGTTCGATCGACTTGCGCATATGCGACACGAAATCTCCACACGTCGGCTGATCCTGAGCACCATCGGCGTCGTCTACGGCGACATCGGGACCAGCCCGTTGTACGCGATGAAGGAGACGTTCGCTGGCCACCACCCGCTGCCGGTCGATGCGATTCACGTCTTCGGCATCCTGTCGCTCGTCTTCTGGTCGATCATGGTGCTCGTCACGCTGAAATACGTGACACTCATCATGCGCGCCGACAATCGCGGCGAAGGCGGCAGTCTCGCACTGCTTGCGCTGGTGACCTCGGTCACCCGCGGTGGCGTCCAGCAATGGGTGATCCCGGCGCTCGGCATCTTCGCCGCGGCGCTGTTCTTCGGCGACAGCATGATCACGCCGGCGATCTCGGTGCTCAGTGCGGTCGAGGGCCTGGAAGTCATCGCGCCGGCGCTCGAGCCGTTCGTCATCCCCGTGACGGCCGGCATTCTGCTCGGCCTGTTCTCGATTCAGAAACGCGGCACGGCGACGGTCGGGCTGGTCTTCGGTCCCGTCATGTGCCTGTGGTTCGTGACGCTCGCCGGGCTCGGGCTCATGCAGATTGCACGGCATCCGGCGGTGCTCGCCGCAGCACTGCCGACCCATGCGTTCGCGTTCGTGCTCGCCTATCCGACGACCGCGTTCTTCGCCCTCGGCACGGTCGTGCTGGCGGTGACGGGTGGCGAGGCGCTCTACACCGACATGGGCCACTTCGGCCGTCGCCCGATCCGGATGAGCTGGATGTTCTTCGTACTGCCGGCGCTGTTGTTGAACTACTTTGGCCAGGGCGCACTGCTGATCGCCGAGCCGGCGACGATCCGGAATCCGTTCTTCCTCCTCGCACCGACCTGGGCGCTCGCTCCGCTGGTGCTGCTCGCGACGGCGGCAACCGTGATCGCATCGCAGGCCGTGATATCCGGTGCCTTCTCGGTCGCGCGACAGGCGGTGCAACTCGGTTATCTGCCGCGCATGACGATCGTGCATACCTCCGGCCGCGAAGCCGGCCAGATCTATGTGCCGCTCACGAACTGGATACTGTGCGCAGCGGTGCTGGCCCTGGTCGTCGGCTTCGGCTCATCGAGCAACCTCGCCGCCGCCTACGGCATCGCCGTGACCGGCACGATGATGATCGACACCATTCTGGTCGGCTTCGTGATGTTGTATCTATGGAAGTGGCCGCCGCTCGCGGCGCACGCGATTGCCGGCACGCTGATCGCGATCGATGTCGCGTACTTCAG
This sequence comes from Gammaproteobacteria bacterium, assembly GCA_020851775.1. Classification (GTDB taxonomy): domain Bacteria; phylum Pseudomonadota; class Gammaproteobacteria. Next base: position 1,047 of record JADZCB010000087.1, on the reverse strand, counting down.
CTCCAACGCGCTGAAGCTCATGCAGGGCGGCTGGTTTCCGCTCGTCGTCGCCATCGTGTCCTTCACCACGCTGACGACCTGGAAACGCGGCCGGAGCCACGTGTTCCGCCGCATCCGTGAGGACAGCGTGCCGCTCGCCGTGCTGCTCGCCTCGATCGACGACATCCGCCGCGTCTCAGGCACCGCGGTGTTCATGACGAGCGACCCCGACGGGACGCCGAGTGCCCTGCTGCACAATCTGAAGCACAACAAGGTGCTGCACGAGCGTGTGTTCCTGCTGACGGTCGTCACGGCGGAGAGACCCTATGTCAGCGAGGCCGAGCGCGTCGAATACACCGATCTCGGCCACGGCTTCTACCGCCTGATTTGCCATTACGGTTTCATGCAGCAGCCCGACATCCCCGCCGCGCTGGCCGCCTGCGCCTGCCACGGCCACCATTTCGACATGATGGACACGACGTTCTATCTGAGCCGGGAAGTGATCATCCCGAGCCTCACGCCCGCGATGGCTGCGTGGCGCGAGCGCCTGTTCGCGTTGATGAACCAGAACGCAACGCCCGCGCACGAGTTCTTCCGCATCCCGAACAACCGCGTCGTCGAACTCGGCACGCAGATCGAGATCTGATTCTGGCACTCGGTGGTGACCGAGACGCTGTTTAATCCAAATAGCAGAGCGTAAATCCGCTCCAGTCGAAGCTCGCAAGGGTGGGCGCTGGTGCCGGATGGCGCTGCGGCGACCGTGCGCGCACAGGACGTGCGCGCTCGAGCGATACAGGGACGTACTCGAGCGCGTCGACGCGGGGCTATCCGGCGCCGGCGCCCGCGGGCGGCACCACCCACCCAGTGATCGATATTTACGCTCAGCTATATAGCCACGGAGGACACGGAGGGCACGGACGGCACGGAGGAAGAATGATATTGATGGGAGCCGCCGAATCGTTGACGCACGTTTCGGCACAGGCGTATCGGAGCTGCCCATCAAAGAACTTCTTCCTCCGTGCCCTCCGTGGCTAAATTTCTTCGACTTACAAAAAGTCCGGAAAGTCG
>JADZCB010000086.1 GCA_020851775.1 Gammaproteobacteria bacterium | reverse complement strand
TCAGTGCGACCGGCCTGTTCGGGCCGCCGAAACTGCCCGACATTGCCGGCATCGACTCGTTCGCCGGGACGATCATGCACACCGCGCAATGGGATCACGACGTCGATCTGAGCGGCAGACGCGTCGCCGTGATCGGCACCGGTGCGACGGCGATCCAGGTGATCCCCGAGATCGTCGATCGCGTCGCCCACCTCGACGTCTATCAGCGCACGCCGATCTGGCTGCTGCCGAAGCCGGACATGCGGATCAGCGAGTCGATGCGGCGCCTGTTCCGCAAATGGCCGATCGCCCAGCGCGGACTGCGCGTCGTCACGAACGCGCTCAACGAGCTGCTCTTCGGGCTTGGATTTTCCCACTACCGCCAGATGCCGTGGCTGTACGCCTGGCTCGAAAAGACCGGCATCAACCACATCCGCAAACAGGTCCACGATCCTGCACTCCAGGAGAAGCTGATTCCCCGCTACAGCTTCTTCTGCAAGCGCCCGAGCTTTTCGAACGTCTATTTTCCGGTGTTCAACCGGCCGAACGTCGAACTGGTGACGACGTCGATTGCACGCGTGACGCCGCAGGGTGTCGTCACCCAGGACGGTACGACGCGCGATGCCGACGTGCTGATCTGTGCGACGGGTTATGCGGTGTTCGAAAAAGGCATCGTGCCGGCCTTCGACACTTACGGCCGTGACGGCACGGAGATTGGCGATTACTGGACGGCGCACCGCTTCCGCGCTTTCCAGGGCATCACCCTGCCGAACTATCCGAACTACTTCATGATCTTCGGCCCGTACGCGGCAGCGAGCGCGTCGTGGTTCGGCATGATCGACACCCAGGTGAGGCATTTCGCGCGCTGTCTCGCCACCGCGCGCCGGCGCGGCGCGAACTATATCGAGGTCAAGCAGCAGGCGTTCGACGAGGATTTCGAGAAAATCCTGAAACGGCGGCGCAACCAGGTGACGTTCTTCGGCAACTGTGCGGCATCCAACTCATATTATTACGACCGCAACGGCGACGTGCCGCTGATCCGACCGGCGACCCAGCTCGGTCAATGGCTGCGCAGCCACCTGGTCAGCATGAATAACTACGTATTCCAGTCGCGCGGCGGGTCGTGACGCGCGCGACATGGCCCGGCCGCGACCGGGCAGATCCCGGATCCCGGCATCAGCCGGTGTGAAGCACGACTTCGTCGCCGATCTCGACACGTTCGAACAGTTCGACGATGTCCGCGTTGCGCATGCGCACGCACCCGCGCGAGCCTGGCACACCGAGCGGGGTCGGGTCGGGAGTGCCGTGCAGATAGATGAAGCGGGTACGGCTGTCGACGTCGCCGCCGTGGTTGAAACCCGGTTCGAGGCCGGTGAGCCACAGGATGCGCGTGAGGATCCAGTCGCGATCCGGCGGCTGCGTCGCCGCGAACACCGGCGACCAGATCTCGCCGGTCGGCTCGCGGGCGACGAATACGCTGTTCAACGGGGCACCGGCGCCGATCTTCGCCGCGATCGCGTGCCGGCCGCGCGGCGTACATTCGCTGTTGCGTACTTCGCCCGGACCGTTCCTCGCCGTCGACACCCAGTATTCACGCGTCAGCGTGCCATCGACATAGAAGCGCATCCGCTGACGCAGCAAATCGATTTCGAGCTGGCGTTTCATCGGCGGGTGGACTCTCGCACGGCCTGGACGTCGGCGAGCGCGTCGAAATTGCCGCTCGCGTCGGTATGGTAGCCGACGAGGCGCGGTCCGCGAACGAACACCTGCTGTTCGTACCACAGTGGCGCGTACGCGAAATCGCCGGCGAGTTCAGCCTGGATCTCACGATAGAGTGCGGCACGCGTGCTCAGATCGGACGCCGCTTCGGCGCGGTCGATCAACGCGTCGACGCGTGCGTTCGCATAGCGGCCGCGATTCGCGCCGACCGGTGGCACCGCGGTGCTGTGGAAGGCATAGCGAAACACGTCCGGCAACTGCAGCCCGACCCATGACAGCCCGTAGAGCTCGAAGCGCCCACTCTTGATGTCCGCATAGAAGGTCCCCCAGTCGAAACTCTGCACGGCGAGCGCGATGCCGACCTCGGCGAGTTGTGCCTGCAGGACCGTCGCGAGGCGCAACCGGAACTGGTCACTCGAAGTCTTGTACGTCAGCGCGAGCGGACGCTCGCGCGAGTAGCCGAGACGCGCGAGCAGCGTTCGCGCGCGGTCGGAATCGTGGAGCGGTGCCGGCAGCGCCGGCGCGCCGGCCCAGTGCGTCGGCACGAGGATCGCGGCGGCCGGTCGTGCCTGTCCGCGAAACACGTAGGCGAGAATCGCCTCGCGGTCGATCGCCAGCGAAACCGCTTCCCGGATCTCGGCGCGTGCCGTCGGCCCTTGCGCGAAATTGAAACCGAGATAGCTGAACGTGGTGCCGTCGCGCTCGGTGAGAGAGAGCCCGGGACGGCGGGCGAGCCAGTGCGCGACTTCCGGTGCGAAACCGCCCGGCACGAGATCGAGTTCACCGCGCGTGAGTTTCAGCGCCCGCGTGGTCTCGTTCTCGATGACCTCGAATGCGACCTGCTGGCCATCGGCGCGGCGCACGAGCATCACGGCTTTGGGCGCGACGCTGACAACCGCGAACGGCCCGCTGCCCGTCGGGTGCCCGGCGCGTTCGCCCGCGGCGTCGCTTGCCGGCAGCACGCCGATGACGAGCAGACCCGGGAACGAGGGATCCGGCCGCCCGAGCGCGAATTCGACCGTACGCGGGTCGACGGCGTCGACCGCGACGACGTTCGCGAGCGAGCCGCGATGTGGCGAGGCGCGTGCCGGGTCGAGCACCGCACGATAGGTCGCGACGACGTCGGCGGCGGTCAACGGCGTCCCGTCGTGGAAACGCGGGCTGCCCCGCAACGCGAATCGCCAGTGCGTGGCGTCGGGCTGCGTCCAGTCCATCAGCGCCGGTACCGCCGCAAAGCGCGCATCGAAGTCGACCGGTGCCTGGAAAATCAGCCGGCACAGCCGCCACGACGTCGCATCCGTCGCGTAACGGGGATCGAGTGTGACCGGCGGTGTCGCCAGACCGACACGCAAACTCCCGTCCGGCGGCTGCGCACAGCCGGACACGAGCAGGCAGATGAGGACGACCGCGTGACGCATGTGAGCGTGGGGACGATAGCCGGACCACGGACCGGGACTCAAGCACGGGACTGGCATGGCTGGACGTCAAACCGCAGAATCGCATGCGCGGTGGGCGCGCACTCGACACCGGCCGACCGGCCGACCGGCCGACCGGCCGACGAAGCGTAGTCCGACAGCCGACCGATGAACTCGGTGCCTAGTATGTCTCAATAACAGGCAGTCCATCGCCGACGCGCATCCATGCGATGCCTTCGAGGGGAGAAAGGGCACGTGAACAACAACACTGACGAGGCGCCGACGTCTCTCGCGTGCGAAGACCTCGGCACCACGCGTGTCGCGCAAGGTGTCTTCATCGGCCACCTCGTCCACGAGCTGCGCAACCTGCTCGCCCCGATAAGCAACATCGCGCATCTGTTGCGCATGCGCTGTGCAGAGGACGCACGACTCACGCCGCCGACGGCGATGCTCGAGCGCCAGATCGGCAGCATCGGTCGCCTCCTCGAAAAACTGACCGCCGCCGATCAACTGTTCCGTCCCGACACCCGACTCGCGCTGGCACCGCTCGACCTGCGGCTGCTGACCGAGGAAATCATCGGGCGTGCGCGTGAAACGCTGGAGCGCAGGCCGCGGGAACTCGAACTCGCCCTTGCAACCGGACCGATCACGGTCATGGCGAGCGCGGCTCACCTCGGTGAGGTGTTGCGCGATCTGATCGACAACGCCGTGCGCTACACCCGGGACGCCGGGCGGATCCGGATTACGCTCGACAGCGTGGAAGGCCGCGCGCGCCTGCGTATACGCGACGACGGCCGCGGCATGACGCCCGAGCGGCTGGCGCACGTCTTCACGCCGCGCTGCCTCGCGCCGGGCACGATTCCGGAAGACCGCGGCGGCCTCGGTCTGAGCCTCGCGCTCGCGATGCGTGTGCTCGCGCTGCACGACGGCCGGCTCGAAGCGACGAGCGAAGGGCCGGGCACGGGCAGCGAATTCACGCTGTGGCTGCCGCTCGCTGCGGCGCGCGTGGCGACGACGACCGCGACGACGGCGGCCGCCGTGCGCCCGCCGCACCATCGGGTGCTCGTCGTCGACGACAGCGAAGCGATCCAGGAGTCGCTGAAGACGATCCTCGAAGAACTGGGTCAGCAGGTCCGCGGTGCGCGCGACGGCGAAGAAGCGCTGCGCGTCGCTGCGGACTGGCAGCCCGATCTCGCACTGCTCGACATCAATCTGCCGAAGCTGAACGGCTACAAGGTCGCGCGCGCCTTGCGCGAGCGTTTCGGCCCGGAGCGCCTGTCGCTGGTGATGATGGCAGGTGATGGACTCGACGACGCGATACGGCGCGGCGCGCAGGACGCGGGCGTCGATCGCTGCATCGACAAACTGCAGGCCGGCACGGTGCTCCGCGAGCTGCTCGGGCCGGGCGCGACGCTGGCGTAGCAATCCCCCCCGGGCGTGCGCCGCGGTCCCGGGAGCGCTACCGGGCCGCCACGCACCTCTTGCGGGCGACGAAGACGCCGCGTCACTCCTTCGCGGCGTGGGCGCGACTCAGCACATATTGCTGAATCTGAGAAATCTGATCCGCGTTCAGCCACCGGTCGAAGGCCATCATGCCGTTTGCCGCGAGTTCGCCGTCGTGAACGATCGCCTGCCAGTGAGCATGGACGTCCGCCGTCGAATAACGGAGATCGGGGATCACGTTGCCGCTGACGACGTTGTCACCATGACAGCGCGAACAAAAACCCTGATACAGCGACTTGCCGCCTGCGAGCGCCTCGACGTCGGTCGTCGCCGCCGGCAGATCCGCGGCGATCCGGCGCTCGACGGGAACGGGGGGCGGCAGACTCGCCGTACCGTTCAGCGCGAACACCAGCATGCGACTGCGATTCGGCGGCAGGCTGTGTGACCCGAGCTGTCCACCGGGCAGCGCCATCGCCGTGCCCGAACCGACGCTGACCGCGACGAACTGCCGGCCGTCGAGTGCGAACGAGATCGGCGCTGCGTGGATACCCGTCTGCGCGTCGGCACTCCACAGTTTGTCGCCGGTGTCGGCGCGATAGGCATTCAGCAGGCCACGATTCGTGCCCTGGAAGACGAGATTGCCGGCGGTCGTCAGCACCCCGCCGTTCCAGACGTCCTGCAGTTCGACGCGCCAGCGCGGCTTCTTCGCGATCGGATCCCAGGCCGTCAGCGCGCCGACGATGGCCTTCGCGATCTCGCCCGCCTGCCTGTCGTCTTCCGGCAGCGCCCCGGCATCGAAGTGGATACCCGTGTTGTAATGCGCCTCCGAACGTTCGAAGGCCGCATCCTCCTTGTAGAGGAAAGGCAGATCCTGCGTCGGCACGTAGACCAGTCCGGTGTGCGGGTTGAACGCCATCGGATGCCAGTTGTGCCCCCCGAACGGACCCGGCTGCAGCGCCTGCTGGCTCAGATCGTAGCGGGCGTTCCTGGTCTCGACCGGCCGACCGGTTTCGAGATCGACGTGCGAGGCCCAGGTGACTTTCACATAGGGCTCGGCACCGAGCAGTTGCCCGGTGGCGCGATCGATGACATAGAAAAAGCCGTTCTTCGGTGCCTGCATCAGCACTTTGCGCAACTTGCCGTCCCATTCGAGATCGGCGAGCAGGATGTGCTGCGTCGACGTGAAGTCCCAGGTGTCACCGGGTACGGTCTGGTAGTGCCACACGTACTCGCCGGTGTCGGGCCTGAGTGCGACGATAGAGGTCAGGAACAGGTTGTCGCCACCACCGGGGCTGCGCAGGCGCTGGTTCCACGGCGAGCCGTTGCCGGTACCGACATAGAGCAGATCGAGTTCGGGGTCGTAGGCCATCGAGTCCCACACGGTGCCACCGCCCCCGCCTTTCCACCATTCGCCGGTCCAGGTCTTCGCGGCCTTTTCCATCGCCGCGCTTTCGAAGCCGTCGGCCGGATTACCCGGCACGGTGTAGAAGCGCCATGCCATCTCACCCGTCTCGGCGTCGTAGGCGCTGACGTAGCCGCGCACGCCGAATTCGGCGCCGCCATTGCCGATGACGACCTTGCCTTTCACGACGCGCGGCGCGCCGGTGATGGTGTAAGGCTTCGACTTGTCGATCGTCAGCGTCTCCCACACGAGCTTGCCGGTCGTGCGATCGAGTGCGATCAGGCGGCCGTCGATGACGCCGACGTACACTTTATCGCCCCACACCGCAGGTCCCCGGTTGACGACGTCGCAGCAGGCATAGAAGCCCTGCTTGCGATCGGCCTGCGGGTCATAAGTCCACAGCGGCTTGCCGGTGCTGGCGTCGAGCGCATGCACGACGCTCCACGATGCCGTCGTGTACATCACGCCATCGACGACGAGCGGCGTCGCCTCGACGCCACGGTTCGTCTCGAAGTCGTAATACCAGGCGAGCTTCAGCTCCTTCACGTTGTCGGTCGTGATCTGCGCGAGCGGACTGTAGCGCTGCTCGGCATAGGTGCGGCCGTGACTCATCCAGTTGCCGGGCTCGCTGTCCGCGGCGACGATGCGTTCGCCGGTGACGGGTAGCGCCGGCGCCGCAGACGCGGCAGGGACTGGAGAGAGCGCGGCGGAGATGGCCGGCACCGCGGCAGCGATCCGTTCGATGATCCCCGGTGCCCGCGCATCACTATCGGCACACCCGATGATCGACATGGTCAGCGTGAAGCACGCCAGGCTACGCGCATGCAGCATTGCAGATTCCCTCGATGATGTTTTC
>JADZCB010000085.1 GCA_020851775.1 Gammaproteobacteria bacterium | reverse complement strand
TGTGAAGTCTTCGTCGATGCGCTGGAGCGCGGCGGCCTCGCGGGCCCATTGTCCTTCTATCGCAACCTCGACAACGACTGGCACGAGCTCGGGCCGCTGCACGGCAAACCGCTCACTGTGCCGGCGATGTTCGTCGGCGCGCAGTATGACGTCGCGACCTGGTGGGGCGCCGAGGCAATCGTGCGCGCGCCCGAGCACATGCCGAACTGGCTCGGCAGCCGCGTGCTCGCCGGCGCCGGTCACTGGCTGCAACAGGAAAAGGCGGACGACACGAACGCGATCCTGCTCGAGTTCCTGCGCGCGCTCGACTGACGGACGCCGCTCGGCGACGCGGCTCAACTTACCGCTGCTGCGCTTCACTGACGGGCAGCGCGAGTATCCACGCCACGATGGCCCGCGCGTCATCGGGGGCGATGCGCGGGTTCGCGACCATCGGCACCAACCCCCAGGCGCCGGCGCCGCCGGCGCGAATCTTGGTGACGAGCCGCGGCAGCGCAGCGTCGCGCTCGGAGCGATAGCGCCGCGCAACGTCGCGCAGGCGAGGACCGATCCGGATCTCGTCGACCGCATGACAGCCGTTGCAGCCGGTGGCGTTCATGAAGGACTTGGCCTGCGCATCCGTCATGCCGGCCGCGAAGCCCTGCACGCCATGGCCGGCGACGGCGAGCGCCAGCGCAGCGGCGACGAACGGCGAGCGCCCGGCGCGCGAGGTCATCACCGATCCCCGACGTCGATGACGACGGCATACGCGGGGCCGGAACCCACCGGATAGTTCGCATACGTGCCGATCAGCCGGCCGCTCGCGTGATCGATCCCGAGCTGGCGGAGATAGGCCATGCGTCGCGGCAACGGCACGACGGTGAAGTCGCCGTGCGCGGGATCGAAGCGGTAGATCGCATCTGCATTCGCGGTCACCACCCACAGCACACCGCGCGTGTCGTCCCAGACCACCGCGTAAGGCGCGGCGGCGCGATCGGGCAGATCGTAAGTTGCGGTACGTTCGCCTTGCTGCATGTCGATGCGCGTAATCTGGCCGCTGCCGAACAGCGCGACCCACAGGTGGCCGGTGTCGTCGCGCGTCATGCGGCGCGGCCCCGAGCCTGCGGGAAATTCGATGGTCTTCGCCAGCGTCGCGCTCGCCGTGTCGAGACACCCGACATCACCGTTGACCTGCGAATACCATGCGCACCGTCCATCGGGCGACAGCACGGTCGAGTAGATCAGGTGATTGATCGCACTGAGGCCCGCGCGCCGCGAGACTGCATGGAACGCCACTTCGCCGGTGTCGGGCACGATCGTGCCCAGTTGATTCGAACCGACCAGCGTCAGCCAGATCCGGCCCTGACGGTCGCGCGCGACGTGACCGCGCTCGTCGATCGACATGTCGTGCACGAGCGCGGCCGTCGCGAGCGACGCCGACGGTGGCAGGTTCGACGGACGCAGCGTCCACAGGGCCCAGCGTTCGGTGTCCGGATCGAAGCGTCCGAACTGCCCGTTGTCGACCATCGACACCCACAGCTTGCCGGCGTCGTCCGGCGCGATCGTGTGCGGGCCCGTCGAACCTTCGAAACTGACGGGATACCAGTGCATGTCGCCCGACACGGGATCGAGACGCACGAGCAGGCTGCGCTGCACGTCGGCGCCCCACAGATATGGTGAGCCCGGCGCCGGCACGAGTTCACGCACGAGTGCAGTCGGCGGAAACGCGTATTCCCGGATCACCGTCGTCGGCGTCACGCCGAGGGGAGCGCCGTAGGCATAGCCGTCGCTCGGCAGGGTCGCGGTCGTGCGCGGAAAATGCTCGGCGAGGAACTGCGCGACAAGTTCGCCCTGGCGTGCCGTGAAAAAGTTGTAGTCGGGGTTCAGCGCCGTCGGCCAGTCGACGGCATCGAGGTTCATCGCACTTTCGTCAGGGAAGATCGCGTAGTGACGCGTCCGCATGTATTTGACCATCGCGCGCCATGCCTCGTGGCGCACGACCTTGCGCCACGCGGCGAGCGCCTTCGCGTCGCCATCGGGCCCGCCACGCACGGCCTCGATCTGGGCCGCGAAATCGCGCATGCGAGGACTCGGCACCTGGTGACAGCTCGCGCAACTCGTGACGACGATGTTGCGGGCATCACCGGCCGGCATTGCGCCGAGCCAGGCGGAAGCCGGCACCTGCGCGGCGATGTCGGACGCCGCGGCGAGGAACAGCGTCGCGTCGGTGTCGGCAGCACCGGCATCGGCTGCATCGGCGGGCACACGGTAACCGAGCTTGTAGGTCGTCAGCGTACTGCCCGGAGATGGCGGCCCGGAGAGCATCGGAAACGCGTAACGACCATGCGCATCGGTAAACACCGTCACGGTGTCGGGACCGGGTGCATTTGCGGGCAGGTTCAGCGTGACGGCCACCTCGCCGATGCCCAGGCCGGTGCCGACGTCGACCACGCGTCCACCGAGGGCGCGGCACGGAATGACGACGGCGAGGAAGCCGGCGAGCATCAGCGTCGCGCGCAGCAAGAGACGGTCAGGCATGGCATCGCCTCCGGTGCCGGGTGGCCTCCACGCTAAGGCGGCATGCCGCGCGCGAGACATCACCCGAAGAGGGAACGTCGGCAATCTTTCGGGGGAAGCGCGCGTAGCACCGGGCATCGCCGAGGCGCTCCCTCGATTGCGTCGGAGGGCTCACCGATCCGCGCGATGGGCTGTGTCGATGCGCGCGGCGAGACTGCGCCGACCCGCCGTCAGCGAGTGGTTGGCACGTGCCGGCCTTCGACTTGTGCATGACCCAGTTGCACGGCGGGCTGCCGCCACCCCGCCCGCATGAGGAACGACGCCATGGCCATCGATCAATCCCGTTACCAGCACATCGAGTTCCGGTACGACGTGCGCATCCTGACGATCGCGCTGAACCGCCCCGACGCGCTGAATGCCGTCAATGCCGGCCTGCACACGGAACTATCACGCGTCTTCTACGACGTCGCCGTCGATCCCGACTCCGACATCGTCGTCCTCACCGGCAATGGCAAGGCGTTCTGCGCCGGTGGCGACATCAAGTGGATGCAGGACGCGATCGACGATCCGGCAATGTTCGAGCGCACGGCGGTCGAGGCCAAGGGCATCTTCTTCGGCCAGCTCGAGGTCGAGAAGCCGATGGTCTGCCGCATGAACGGCCACGCGACGGGTCTCGGTGCGTCGCTCGCACTGTGCTGCGACGTCGTCTACGCAGCGGACAATGCGAAGATCGGTGACCCGCACGTATCGGTCGGCCTCGTCGCCGGCGATGGCGGCTGCGTGCTGTGGCCGCAGCTCATCGGCTATACCCGCGCGAAGGAATATCTGCTCAGTGGCGATCTGATGTCCGCGCCGGACGCCGAGCGCCTCGGACTGATCAACCGTGCTGTGCCGCTCGCGGAACTCGATGCAATCGCCTACGGCTTCGCCGGGCGGCTTGCGCGCGGTGCGACGAAGGCCATCCGCTGGACCAAGGTCACCGCGAACCTCGGCCTGAAGGCGCTCGCGCACCAGATCTTCGACACGGGCCTCGGGTACGAGATCCAGTCCAACCGGACCCGCGATCACCAGGAAGCCGTGAACGCGTTCCGCGAGCGTCGCGCACCAACGTTCACCGGCACCTAGCCCGCCGGACGCGGCAACCATGGCCGCTCGCCGCAGGGAGATCCTGCGCGGCCGACGAACTTCGTCAGGCCACTGCGGGGCGTCGCGCCGATCCGGTGCGGGTGTTGGGGTGCCGTCGCGCACAATACGTCGATCGCGGCGCTGCGGCCTTTCAACTGCACGCCGTGCAAGGTGCTCACGGCCGGCACGACGATGCCGAGGCGGCGGCCGATAGATTTCGTCATCAGGATTTCGCCGTTTCGGGCCCGTGCAGTCAGGCGCGCCGCGACGTTGAACACGTCACCGATCAAGTTGTAGCTGACGTAGGCAGGCACACCGATATTGCCGGCGATCACCTCGCCGCCGTTGATACCGATCCCGAGCCCGACGTCGACACCATGGGTACGCGGCCAGCGTTCGGCTTCGTGCGCGAACGCCTTGCGACTGGCCGGCGTCGTCGCCCGCCAGCGTTGGCCGATGTCGCGCGGAGCGCCACCGGCCACCGACGTTTCCGCGTGTCGCCGCGCGACCGTCAGTCCGCCGCCATTGCGTTGCGGCGCGCGCCGCCGGGATCGCACGGCGGCGCGCCGGTCGCAAGTCCTGCGAGCTGCGGGGGCCCGCGCCAGGTGGGGGACTTACGCGTCACGTCGGCGCTTGCTATGGTCCCCGGACTCGTTCGCGGCGACCTGCGCCCGCATCATTCCTCAAGGAGTCTCCCGATGAAGCTCGATTCCACGATCACGGCCGTCGTCACCGGCGGTGCCTCCGGCCTTGGCGAAGCCACAGCCCGCCTGCTCGCCACGCATGGTGTGAAGGTCGCGCTGTTCGACGTCAACGTCGAACGTGGCGAAGCGATTGCCGCCGAACTCGGCGGCGTGTTCTGCAAAGTCGACGTCACGTCGAACGCCGACGTCGAAGCCGCCTTCGCGAAGGCGCGCGCCGCGCTCGGCCAGGAACGCATTCTCGTGAACTGCGCCGGGATTGGCGGCGGCGCCGCGAAGACGGCCGCACGCGATCGCAAGACCGGCGAAATCCGTGAATATCCGCTCGAGAACTTCGAGCGCATCATCCAGGTGAATCTGATCGGCACGTTCCGCTGCATCACGAAGAGCGCGGCCGGCATGCTGAGTCTGCCGCCGCTCGCCGACGGCGAACGCGGTGCGATCGTCAACACCGCGTCCGTGGCCGCCGAGGACGGCCAGATCGGTCAGGCCGCGTATACGGCGTCGAAGGCCGGGGTCGTCGGCATGAACCTCGTCGTCGCGCGCGATCTGTCGAGCGAAGGGATCCGCTGCAACACGATCCTGCCCGGCATCTTCGACACCCCGCTGCTCGCGCGTGCACCCGAAAACGTCCGCGCCAGCCTCGCGCTGCAGGTGCCTTTTCCGTCCCGCCTGGGACAGTCGGACGAGTTCGCGCAGCTCGCGCTGACGATGATCACCTGCACGTACTTCAACGGCGAGGACGTCCGTCTCGACGGCGCGATCCGCATGGCGCCACGCTGAGCCGGAGTCGGCGATCGCGTCTGCCGAACCGTTGGACGGACGCCGGGCACACAGAGGGAATGGTCTCTTCGTGTGCCCGGTGTTCTCTGTGGCAACAAGGCTTTTCCGCCGTGAGCGCTCCGCTCAGCCGCCGACCGCCTCCATCAGCGCCGCGTGCCTGTCGAGCAGCGCAAGCGTCGCGTCGCTGCCTTCGGCCGGACAGGCGAGAATCACGCGATGCACGCCGAGATCGCGGTAGCGCTTCAGTTTGTCCGCATCGTTCGGCGCCCAGAAGAACGAGATCTCGATATCGGACAGCGTGCGGCCATGGCGCTCCAGCCGCGTTTTCAGATCGGCGAGTTCGACGTCGATGTGCTTCATCTGCGCCGGTAACGGCACCCAGCCGTCGCAATAGCGCGCGACGCGCTCGCGGCCCCACGGTGAAGCGGCCCCCATGATGATCGGCGGATGCGGTTTCTGTACCGGCTTCGGATGCGACCAGATCGGATCGAAGTTCACATACTTGCCGTGATAGCTGGCGTTCTCCTGCGTCCAGCACGCCTTCATCGCCTCGATGCGTTCTTCGAGGACCCTCCAGCGTTCGGCGAAGGCCGTCCCGTGATTCTCCATTTCCTCGGCGTTCCAGCCCGCGCCGATGCCGAACAGGAAGCGGCCGTTCGACAGCAGGTCGAGGGAGGCCACCTCCTTCGCCGTGACGATCGGATCGCGTTCGGTGACGAGGCACACGCCGGTCGCGATTTTGATCGTCTTCGTCGCAATCGCTGCGGCCGTCAACGCGATGAAGGGATCATGGAGATGCCAGTACTCCTGCGGCAGATCGCCGCCCGCCGGAAACGGCGTGCGCCGGTTCGCGGGAATGTGCGTGTGCTCGGGATACCACACCGAATCGAAGCCGCGCTGTTCGCACGCCACGGCGAAGTCGTCCGGGCGCATCGCGTAATCGGTGGAGTAGAGCATGGTGCCGAATTTCATGGGCGCGACCTCCTGTACTGCAGCGCCGGGCTCGGCGGCACTGCCGTGGGTGTGGCGGGTGGAACGGTAAGAACGCGTAGAGCGTAACAGTCTCCGTCGCACCGGTCAGGCGCGAAACCGCGTTCGCGTCAACGCAGCAATGGACCGACGGCGGCAGCGATGCACTCCGCATGCTCAACGTCGGTGCCGCAACAGCCGCCGACGATGTTGACGTGCGGCAGCCGTTCGATCAGCGCCGCATAGTGACGCGCCAACACCGCCGGCTCGCCGCGATCGAGCGTGTCGGCGGCGTCGAGTTCGGCGTGGCTCTTCGCCGATGCGTTCGCACGCAGCCCGCGAATGCGTGCGAGCCACGCACCATCGGGTGCCAGTGCGCCTTCGAAATGCTGCGGGTGGGCGCAGTTGAGCATGTAGTAGAGAGGGAAGCCGGCCGTCGCATCGTCGATGCGTTCGATCGCTTCGCGCACCGTCATGCCACTGATGAGCCGGCCGTCGGTCTCGACCGTGAACGACACGACTGCCGGCATCGCGACGGCGCGGGCCGCGCGCATGATGCCGATAGCTTCCGACGGATCGTTCATCGTCATCGCCGACAGCACATCGGCGGTCGTGCCGGCGAGCGTTTCGACCTGTAGTCGATGGTAGGCCTCGGCCTGCGCGGCCGTCATCTGCGCACCGGCCCGATAGGCGGAATGCCGTGGTCCCATGCAGGCACTGATCATGACCGGCGTCGCGTCGGTCTGGTACTCGCGCCGGAGATCTTCGAGGAGCGCAATGGCGTCGCGGTTCGCGGCGGCGAGCGCCGCCGGCGACACGCCCAGTCGAGCACCCCAGTCGGCGCTGCCGCGCCAGGTGACGCTGTCGATGACGATGCCGACGCGAAGTCGCCGCGCAAGTGCAGCGTATTCGGCAAAGCAGCGCCTGAGGTGTGCGGTTCCTGCCGGCGTCGCGAGCAGCGTCCAGGTCGCGAAATGTGGCAACACGACGCCGTCACGATGGATCAGCGTGGTGCCGATGCCGCCTTCGGTGAGAAACATGCCACCGGCGAGCTGCGGCTGGGTGTCGCGATGAGTCTTCACACATCCTCTCGCCGGCGTTTCGCGGCGACCGCCGCGCGCGCCCCGCGTGGCGCCTGAGTGCCGGAGGCCAGCAGCCCCTGCACTTCGGCCGGCGCGAGCTTGCGCCAGCGGCCGGGCTTCAGGTGATCGAGACGCAGATTGCCGATGCGGATGCGACAGAGCTGGCGCACGTGGTAGTCGAACGCTTCACACATCAGGCGGATCTGCCGGTTCAGCCCCTGCACGAGGATGATCCCGAAGGTATGACGATTGATGCGGTAGAGCCGGCACGGCAGCGTCGTCGTCCGGTGAATGCGTACGCCACGCGCCATGCCGGCGAGAAACGCCGGCGTGATCGCCTTGTCGACGACGACGATGTATTCCTTCTCGAGCTTGTTCTCTGCGCGCAGCACCCGATTGACGATGTCGCCGTCACTGGTCAGCAGGATGAGCCCTTCCGAATTTCGATCGAGCCGGCCGATCGGGAAGATACGCTCGGGATGATCGACGAGATCGACGATGTTGCCGTCGACGCGCCGATCGGTGGTGCAGGTGATGCCGACCGGCTTGTTGAGCGCGAGGTAGACGCGCTGGCGCTGGCCGGGCAGTTCGCGGCCGGCGAGCAGTTCGCCGTCGATGCGCACCTCGTCGCCGTCGGCGACCTGCGTGCCGATCCCGGCCGTGACGCCGTTGACAGTGACGCGGCCGGCCGCAATCAGCACATCCGCTTCACGCCGCGAGCAGCGACCACTGTCGCCGAGATACTTGTTGAGTCGCATGGCGGCGCAAGTATAAGCGCTCGCCGGTAACGCGCCTCATCTCGCCGTGGATTCCGGCGATACCCGACACGCCCTGTTTGCCACCGAACACCGAGGGAAGAGGAGAATGGGCCGGACGGCTCCGACACGCCTGCGCTGGAATTCGCGCCGATGATCCGGCGGCTCAACCTTAATCTGTCTTCCCTCGGTGTTGCTCGGTGGCAAAGAACAATCTGTCCGATGGCGGATATGCCAGGTCTACGAAGGCAGCGGTGTAAGCGCTCAGGCGCGGATCGCCTCCAGGCACAGCACCGGCCGCTGGCCGACGACTTCGATGCTCGTCACGAGGCCTTTCGGGATGAACAGCAGGTCGCCCGGTTGCAGCACGCGTGCCTCGCCTTCGAGGATGATTCTGAGCTGCCCTTCGACGACCGCCTCGACGCTGTCGACCGGCACGCGACGCGACGGCGCGAGTTCGCCGGGTCGATAGGTCTTCGGCGTCGCGTCGTAACCGAGCACGGCGAGCTTGTGGCGCACGCCATCGGCGGTGAGCTGGCCTTCCTGTTCCGCATCCCAGTGTTCGACACGGATGCTGTCCAGCGTGCGGTAGCGCACGCTGCGATCGCCACCCTGGAACTGGGCTTCGTAAAGCGCTGCCTCGACTCGTTCGCGCAGGGTCTCCGGCGTGAGATCGTTGTTCGGAATGACGGTGGCCATGCCGACGGTGGCGGTCAAGGCCTGACCGCTGACGGCGAGACCGAGCTGGCGCACACGGGTGCGTACCGAGTCGGCGAGGCGGTTGACGTGCTTGTGTTCGGTCTCCGGGAACAGCAGCGCGAACGTGCCCGGCGCGAGCCGCGCCGCGACGTCGCCCGGACGATTGCCGGCATGCCGCAGCACATCGCTGATCCGGCGCAGTGCCGCCTCGAAGCCGAGCCGGCCCTGGCTGGTGCGGAAGTCGTCGAAGCGATCGATCGACACGAGCAGGAGGCTCAGCGGCAGTTCCTGCCGACGCATCCGCGCCCATTCGCGGTCCATGACGTTCCGGAACTTCTCGGCGGTGAGCAGCCCCGTCTCGGTATCGTAGGGATTGATGCGCTGGAGCACGTTCGACAAGGCCCCGGCCTTGCTGCGCAGAACGGCGAGTTCCTGCGTCGCCTCGGACAGCTCGCCGGTGAGGGTGTCGCGGGTCTCGCCCGCGGCGCGCGTTTCGAGTCGCAGCCGCTGGACTTCTTCATCGAGACGCTCGCGCGCAAGCACCTCGACGCGATGGGCGGCCTGCGTATGCGCGAATGCGCCGAACAACGCCGCCTGCCGCGCCGCGGTGCGCCAGGCGGCGAGGCCGGCGATGCCGAGCATCGCGGCGGTAGCGAACGCCGGCGCATCGAATGCCGCAGCCGTCGCCAGGGCAGCCGGCGCGAGCGCCGGCAGCGCGAATGCGCACACGAGGCGCGCACGCGCCGTGTCCTCGGCGGCGGCCAGACCAATCGCGAGCGCCACGGCGAGCAGGCCTGCACCTTGTGCCGCTGTCCCCGCCGCGGCCTCGAGCATCGTCGCTGCGCCGAGTCCCCACACGAGACCACCGCCGAGCCACACGAGCAGCGACGTGCCGAACCGGCGTCGCAGCAACGCGAAGACGACGGCGCTGGCGGCCCATGCGATGAGCAACGGGAATGGGAGCAGTCCGCCGCACGCAGCGGCAGCCGCAATCACAAGCGCTGCCTGCAGCGCGAGCGCGAGCCCCGCGTCGTGTTCGGCGGCCGGTGCGTCGATGGCATGATCGTCGTGGCTCAAGCACTTTCCCCCGCGGCCCTGGCTGGACCTGCTGCAAACGATGCTTCCGATGCGGAGATATCGGCGCGACGAGGCAAGACTTTGAGGGCATCCGCCGTCCGGCGCAGACCGCGCCGGGCGGGAACGGCAGGACAAAAAACATGCGCCCGGGTCGCCCCGGGCGCCAAGGTCAGGCAGTACAAAAAAGGGGGCAAGCACGGCCCATGCAGCCGGCGTTGCGCCGGTACATGTCGGGTCGGGCTTGAACGCAGCGAGCTGCGCCCTTCATGGCAGCGAATCTCCCGCCGATCAGACGTGAAACCCGCTCCCCCACTCCACTTCGCGAGCGCGAGTCTAAGAACCGGGAAATTCGCGAAGCATCGCCCAAATTGATTAGCCCAAGTACACTCGAGCGCCATGCACAGCGTACTCGCCATCGATCAGGGCACGACGAGTTCGCGCGCCCTCGTGTTCGACGAGTCGTTGCGCGTGCTCGCGAGCGCGCAGCGCGAGTTCACGCAGTATTTCCCCGCGCCAGGCCTCGTCGAACACGACGCAGACGAGATTTGGCAGAGCGTCGCGATCTGCGCACGTGAAGCCCTGGATGCAGTCGATGCGCGCGCGGTCGCCGCCGTCGGGATCACCAACCAGCGCGAGACCATCGTGCTGTGGGAGCGCCGCAGCGGCCGACCCTTGCATCGCGCGCTGGTATGGCAGGATCGGCGCACGGCGGACGCATGCCACGCGTTGCGGGCAGCCGGCGCCGAGCCCGCGATCCGGCGCAAGACCGGTCTCGTCATCGATCCCTACTTCTCCGCGAGCAAGCTGCGCTGGCTGCTCGATCATCTGCCAGGCGCGCGCGCGCGCGCCGAGGCCGGGGAACTCGCCTGCGGCACTATCGATACCTGGCTGATGTGGCAGTTGAGCGGGGGTCGTGAACACCTCACCGATCTGACGAATGCCTCGCGCACGGCGCTGCTCGATCTCGCGACCGGCGACTGGGACGACGAGCTCCTCGCACTATGGTCGATTCCGCGCGCGATCCTGCCGCGCGTCACGGGCTCGGCCGACGTGCTGTTCACGACGCGCGCGTTCGGACTCGACTGCCCGGTGGCGGGGGTCGCCGGCGATCAGCAGGCCGCGTTGTTCGGCCTGCAGTGTTTCGAACCGGGCGACGCGAAATGCACGTACGGCACCGGGTGCTTCATCCTCGTCAACGCCGGCGAGACGCGCCCGACGCCGCCGGGTCCCGGGCTGCTCGTGACCCCGGCCTGGCGGATCGGCGGCCGCACGACCTTCGCCATCGAAGGCAGCGTGTTCATGGGCGGTGCCACCGTCCAGTGGCTGCGCGACCAGCTCGGGCTCGTGACGCAGGCAGCAGACATCGAGGCGCTCGCGGCCTCGGTGCCGGACAGCGGCGGCGTGGTGTTCGTGCCGGCCTTCACCGGCCTCGGCGCGCCGCACTGGGACGCGGATGCGCGCGGGCTCCTGATCGGACTCACGCGCGGCACCGGCAAGGCGCACATTGCCCGGGCCGCACTCGAGGCGATCGCCCTGCAGGTCACCGACGTCCTCGCGGCGATGCGTCCCGCCTTCGAGTCGCGGCTGAAGAGTCTGAAGGTCGACGGCGGCGCCGCGCGCAACGATCTCCTGATGCGCATCCAGGCGCGCCTGCTCGACTTGACGCTGGAACGCCCGCCGCAACTCGAGAACACGGCAGTCGGTGCCGCGTGTCTCGCCGGGATCGGCGTCGGCCTGTGGCCCGAGCCGGCGAGCCTGCGGACGCACTGGCGTGATGTGACGCGCATCGTGCCCGACGCGCTCGCACTCGACACGGCAGCACTCGCCACGCGCTGGCAGGCTGCGGTGGCGCGCGCGAAGGGGTGGACGCGGGCAGCGGAATGACGCGCGAGGAAGGGTTCGAGCGCCTCGGACGCGGTGTCGACGTGCTCGTCATCGGCGGCGGGGCGACGGGCGCCGGCAGCGCCTGGGACGCCGCCTCGCGCGGCCTCACCGTCGCCGTGCTCGACGCCCGCGATTTCGGCGCCGGCACTTCCAGCCGCAGCACCAAGCTGATCCACGGCGGCGTGCGCTATCTCGC
>JADZCB010000084.1 GCA_020851775.1 Gammaproteobacteria bacterium | reverse complement strand
CTGCCGGGCCTGCCGGAGTGTACAGGGCCGGCCCGACTACCGGAACAGCCAGCGGGCGACCCGTTGCAGAAATCCAGGCGGTGGCGCTTCGGGCGGCGGCGGCTTCGGCAGCAGGCGGTCGACGGCGGCGATTGCGATCGCTTCCGCTTCTTCGCGGATCGCTTCGACCGACAGTTCGAACTCCCGCTCGGCATGTGCCATCACGCGTTTGAGCACGAGGCGGTTCTCTGCCTTGCAGGCGCGAAACAGCGCGCGGATTTCGCTTCGGATGTGATGTGCGATCGCAGCCTGGTTGAGATTCGCCGAGTTGCGCTTGAAGACGTTGTAGATCTGCTGCCGGCCGTAATACGCGTAGAACGAAGTGACCTGAATCAGCAGATTGCGCCCCGCGAGCAGCGTGATGCCGTCGATGTTGCGCGCGACGTGCGGGTTGCCGACGGCGCTGAAAATGGCATTGACGATCTCGACGAGCTCATTGGCGGGCACGAACATCAGTTCACAGTCGACGAGGAAGATGCCGTCCACCGTCTGCTGTACCGAGCGAATCTTCTGGTCCAGTGCATGCAGCTTCAGCACTGCTTCCTCGACCTCGTGGATGAGGTTCAGGCCGAGAATTTCCGTCACGCGATCGTAGCGCCCGCGTGCCTCGCGCAGGATGTCGTTCAGTTCGCGCAGTTCCTGCGCATCGAAGCCCGCGTCGAGATTGTCGTAGAGATATTGTCCGGCGTGTTCGAGCGCGGCATGTACCTGATCGCGGTATGCCTCCAGCACGCGCACGTCGTCGCGCGAAAGTCGGCGGTGGCCGACACGATCGCCCGTGGCCGAAAAGAGCTGGTAGGCGGGGGAATAGCCGTTCAGCAGGTCATGCAGCGCGGAGTAGCTGCCGACGGCCTCGGCGAAGATGAAGCGCGAGCGCAGATCCTCGTGTTCGGGAACGTATTCCAGCACGCGCGGCGTGCGCGGTGTCGCGTCCGGCGCGGGACGCTGCCCCTGTGCGTCGACGATCTGCGCCGTACGCGCGAACAGTTCCTGGGTGCGGTCGGCGAGCGGCGCGATAATCTCGACCCGTTCGCCGTGATTGACGCGGGCGAGCACGGCGAGATCCAGCGTCGCATCCGGCTGCGGGGCGGCGCAGGGCGGCGACAGACACAGGGCAAAGGCTGACATGGTGCGCGTAGGTTCTCGCTGACGAGGTCGTGGAACCGCTCCCCCTGTATAGCGGCACCGCACCGGTACCGGACACCCCGCAGACGCAAGCTGCGATGCGAATCACGATCGATGGCCTGCTACAGTAGCAGCATGTCCGAATGCCGCCTCGTCGTGATGCGTCACGCGAAAACCCACCTGGGATCGTCGACCGGGGATGACTTCAGCCGCGCGTTGACGCCGCGTGGCAGCGCCGACGCGCTGGCGATGGGGCTGTGGCTGCATGCCCGACAACCCGATCTCGCCCGTATCGTCAGCTCTCCCGCGCTGCGCACGCGGCAGACCGTCGCTGCCATCACCGTGCCGTGGGGCGAGACGCCGCCACCGACGCGTTGGGATCCGGCGCTTTACCTCGCCGAATTCGACACGCTGCTCGGCGTCGTCGAAACGGTGCGCGACGCGACGACGCTTCTGGTGGGCCACAACCCGGGATTGGAAGACCTGATCCGTCACCTCGTCCGCGACCCTGCGAGCGGCTCGCAGCAAACGGGTGGGAAACTGATGCCGACCAGCGCCGTCTACGTGCTCGAACTGTCGCGCCGGCGCGGCCGACCGGCCGCCGGCAGTGCTGTCCTCGTGGCCCACATGCGGCCGAAGTTTCTGGCGGCCGATACGGCGGCGTCGGACGAGGACTGATCAGCCTCTTCCCCGCCGCGCGCGGGGTTTCAGAGATAAAGCGGCGACAGCGCAACCGGGAAGACCAGCAGGGCGGTCAGATAGACAATCCATTCGAGGCCGCGATCGGCCAGCCAGCCCGTGTAGTGCAGGATCACCACGATCAGGGCGAACAGGTAGAACAGGCCGAACAGAATGTTTTCCATGTCCCATGACGCTCCATGACCCCGCTCGGGATTCTAGAGGTGCAGCGTCCGGAGATCAGCGCTTGCGGACCGGCACAGTGTGGAATTGCGTGTCGGCGGGCGCCCGCGCCGGGCTTCGGTAGAATGACCGCAGAGCCACTCAGCGAGCCGATGGACAGCGCATGACCGACACCCGAGCACTGACGTTTCCGTGCGATTTTCCGCTCAAGATCATGGGCAGGGCGGCACCGGATTTCGACTCGCTGGTGGTCGCGATCGTGCGTCGCCATGTCGGCAGCGTGCGCGAAGGGGCGATCAGTGTCCGCGCCAGCCGTGGCGGGAACTACGTCGCCGTCACGGTCACCGTGCAGGCCGACAGCCAGGATCAGCTCGACGCGCTGTATCGCGAACTGTCGTCTCACGAACGTATCCTGATGGTGTTGTGAGCGCGAGCGGCCTCATCGTGCGCCGGCTCGGCCGCATGCCTTACGCGCCGGTCTGGCAGCGGATGAAAGACTTCGTCGACGCTCGCGACGCAGCGACGGCGGACGAACTCTGGCTGCTCGAACACGAACCTGTCTATACACTCGGGCTCGCCGGCGATCCCGCGCACGTGCTCGATCCCGGCGACACGCCGGTGGTGAAGACCGATCGGGGCGGACAGGTCACCTGGCATGGCCCGGGTCAGCTCGTTGCTTACGTGCTGCTGGATCTGCAGCGCCGGGGGCTCGGTCCGCGCGAGCTCGTGCGGTTGCTCGAAGAAGCCGTCGTCCGCGTGCTCGCCGGCTACGGCATCACCGGCGTCCGGCGGCCGAAGGCGCCGGGCGTCTACGTCCACGGCGCGAAAATCGCGTCACTCGGCCTGCGCATCCGCCGCCACGCGTCGTATCACGGACTCGCCCTCAACGTGGACCCCGATCTCGCGCCCTTTCGCGGCATCAATCCGTGCGGCTATACGGGACTCGCGGTGACGAGCCTCGCAGCGCTCGGCGTCGCCACCACGCTCGCGGAAGCCGGGACGCGCCTGGCGGACACACTGGACGACCTTTTCGCGACGCCGGCTGCATCGGCGTGCGCCAGGATCGATAATGCCTGCACCCCTGCAGCGACGAACCGGACAGACATGACATGAGTGATGCCAAGCCAGACCCGACCGTCATTTCCCGTGCACAGCGCGGCGCCGACAAGGTCGCTCGGATCCCGGTGAAAGTGGAACCGACGGTCGGGCCGCTGCCACGCAAGCCGGCGTGGATCAAGGCCAAGGCGCCGACCGACCCGCGCGTCGTCGCGCTGAAGCGCCTGCTGCGCGAGAAGTCGCTGCACACGGTGTGCGAGGAGGCCTCGTGTCCGAATCTCGGCGAGTGTTTCGCACACGGCACGGCGACGTTCATGATCATGGGCGCGCTGTGTACGCGGCGGTGTCCGTTCTGCGACGTCGCGCACGGCAGACCGCTGCCACTCGATCCCGACGAGCCGGCACACGTCGCCGAAGCCGTACGCACGATGGGGCTGCGCTACGTCGTGATCACGTCCGTCGATCGCGACGATCTGCGCGATGGCGGCGCCGCACATTTTGCGTCGGTCGTCGCCGCGGTACGCGCGGCGGCGCCGGCGACGCGGATCGAGATCCTGACACCGGACTTCCGCGGACGCATGGCGCGTGCCCTCGATGCGCTCGCCGTCGCACCGCCGGACGTGTTCAATCACAACCTCGAAACCGTGCCGCGGCTCTACCGGATGGCCCGCCCGGGTGCGGACTACGCCTGGTCACTCGATCTCATCCGTCTTTTCAAGGAGCGATTTCCGGCGGTGCCGACCAAGTCCGGATTGATGCTCGGGCTCGGTGAGGAGATCGCCGAGGTCGAGCAGGTGCTGCGCGATCTGCGGACGAACGCCTGTGACATGATCACGATCGGCCAGTATCTGCAACCGAGCCGTGCGCACCTGCCGGTCGCGCGCTACGTCGAGCCGTCCGAGTTCGAGGCGCTGGCCACCTTCGGCAAGGCGCTCGGCTTCGACAACGTCGCGAGCGGCCCGCTGGTGCGCTCTTCGTATCACGCTGACAGGCAGGCCGCCGGCGAACGCATCGGCTGATCGCGCCCGGCGCGCGTGGAACTCCTGTTCACCTACCTCGTGAAAGGGCTGGTGCTGCCACCGGCCGGCAATCTGTTGCTGCTGCTCGCGGCGCGCCTGTTGCGTCGCTGGCGGCGGCTCGCATGGACGCTGACCGCCGTGTCCCTCGCCTCGCTGTACGGGCTGTCGGCGCCGCTGACCGTCGGTTGGCTCGCGCGTGGCCTCGAAACGATGCCGCCGTTCGACCTCACACAACCCGCTGCGCAGCGCGTCGAAGCGATCGTCGTGCCGGGTTCGGGACGCTACACGGAGCCGCCGGAATTCCCGCACGATGTCGTGTCGCTGCGCACGCTCGAACGCCTGCGCTATGCCGCACGCGCCCATCGCATGACGGGATGGCCGATTGCGGTCGTCGGCGGTGCACCGCTCGACGACGCGGCGCCGGAAGGCGTGTTGATGGCGGAAGCGTTGCAGATCGATTTCGACGTGCCGGTCGCGTGGGTGGAGGACCGCAGTGTCAATACGGCCGAGAATGCACGGAATGCGCGTGCGTTGATGAATGTCCGCACGATACTTCTCGTGACGCAGGCGATCGACATGCGGCGTGCGCGGCAGGCCTTCGAGGCCGTCGGTTTCGACGTCGTGCCGGCGCCGGTCGGATTCATCACCCGCGACGTCGACGACGCCGTCATCAGTCCGTTCGATTTCATTCCCGACGCAGGCGTGCTCGCCGCCGCGCGCCTCGTGCTCTACGAATACCTCGGTATCGCCTGGTATCGCCTGCGCTACGGACACTGACTTCCGGGCTCGTCCGGCTCGCGACGGATCGACTCGACGACGGCGCGGAGATCGCCGCGTGCGAGTTGCGCGGCGAGGCGGGCGCCGGGCGTGAATTGCGCGGCGTCGCGGGCGATGGCGCCGTCTCCGGTGCGCACGATCGCATAGCCTCGTTCGAGTGTGGCGACCGGCCCGACCGCGTGCAGCGTGCGTTCCGTTTCGCGCAGCGTCGCCCGGCGTCGTTCGAGATAGGCCGGCATCGCGGCGTGCAGCCGCTGGATCTGGGCGCCGAGGCGCTCGGTGCCGAACTGGATGCGGCGTGCGGGTGTCGTCGCGGCCAGCGCCGTCGTCGCGCGCGCGAGGCGCGCACGGCGCAACGCCAGCAGGCTTTCCATCGCCTGCGGCAGACGCCGCATCAGTTCGTCGAGCCGCTGCGCATGTTCCTCGACGCGGCGCCGCGGATCGCGCAGGCGCGCCGTCGCCCCGGCCAGCCGGGTCTTCGCGAGCACGAGCGCATGTGCCGCGCCGCGTTTGAGCCGCGCTTCCTGCAACGCGAAACGACGCAGAATCTCGGCGCGATCGGGCGCACAGATTTCCGCCGCCGCGGAGGGCGTCGCGGCGCGCACGTCGGCGGCGAAATCCGTCAGTGTGAAATCGATTTCGTGGCCGATGCCACTGACGACGGGGATCGCCGAGCCGCGCACCGCGCGCACGACGCTTTCCTCGTTGAACGCCCACAGATCCTCCAGCGATCCGCCGCCGCGCCCGACGATCAGTACATCGACTTCCGCACGCCGGTTCGCCGCCGCGATCGCGGCGACGATCCCGGGCACCGCCGACGCCCCTTGCACGGCGCAGGGGTAGACGACGATCGGCACGGCGGGATTGCGCCGGCCGAGCACATGGATGATGTCGCGCAGCGCAGCCCCCGTCCCCGAGGTGACGACGCCGACTGCGCGCGGCCAGGCCGGCAACGGCCGCTTCAGCGCCGTTTCGAACAGGCCCTCGGCCGCGAGCGCCTGCTTCAACTGCTCGAAGCGGAGTCGCAGAGCGCCATCGCCGGCGGGTTCCATCAGTTCGACGACGAGCTGGAATTCCCCGCGCGGCTCGTACATGCCGACACGCGCATACACCAGCACCTGCGCACCGTCCGTGACCCGGAATCGGACCTGCTGTGCGCGCATGCGGAACATCGCGCAGCGCACCTGCGCGGACGGATCCTTGAGCGTGAAATACCAGTGACCGGACGCGGGGCGGGCGAGGTTCGAGATTTCGCCTTCGAGCCAGACGGCGCCGAAATTCCCCTCGATCACCGCCCGTACCTCGCGATTCAGGCGGGTGACGGAGTAGACGTCGCGGAGCGCGGCGGCAGCCATGCCGGCATTAAACCGCAGCCCGGCGCCCGCGCCAAACCGAGGCCTTACGTCTCTGATCTGCGACGGCTCCACTCCGGCGCTGCGTCGCGTTTACCCCGCTTCCCCCCAGCCCCTATAATCGCGGGCCACCCCACGCAGCTATAACGGTGCCCGCCATGCGCATTTCGGGCGATGGTCTGACTTTCGATGACGTCCTCCTGCTTCCGGATTATTCCGAAGTCCTGCCGCGCGACGTCGACCTCAAGACCCGCCTGACGCGCGGCATCGACCTCCAGATCCCGCTGCTTTCGGCGGCGATGGATACCGTGACCGAGGCCCGTCTCGCGATCTCTCTCGCCCAGGAAGGTGGCATGGGGATCATCCACAAGAACATGCCGGCCGAAGACCAGGCCGCGCAGGTGCGTCAGGTCAAGAAGTTCGAAAGCGGCGTCATCCGTGATCCGATCACGGTCGCGCCGGACATGAGCATCGGCGAAGTGCTGGCGCTGACGCGCGCGAAGCGCATCTCGGGTGTTCCGGTCGTCAGTGAAGGCAAGCTCATCGGCATCGTCACCAGCCGTGACCTGCGCTTCGAAACGCGCTTTGACGCGCCGGTCCGCGAAATCATGACGCCGCAGAACCGGCTCATCACGGTGCGTGAGAACGCGGACAAGAGCGAAGTGATCGCGTTGCTCCACAAGCACCGCATCGAAAAAGTGCTGGTCGTCAACGAAGGATTCGCGTTGCGCGGCCTCATCACGGTCAAGGACATCCAGAAGGCCGATGAATTTCCGAACGCCTGCAAGGACAGCGACGAGCGCCTGCGCGTCGGCGCGGCCGTCGGGACCGGCGCCGGCACCTACGAGCGCATCGAAGCGCTCGTCGAGGCGGGCGTCGATGTCATCGTCGTGGATACCGCGCACGGTCATTCGCGCGGTGTGCTCGACACCGTGCGCTACATCAAGAAGCGGTTCCAGGACACGCAGGTGATCGGCGGCAACATCGCGACCGGCGCCGCGGCGACAGCACTCGCCGAAGCCGGTGCAGATGCGGTGAAGGTCGGCATCGGTCCGGGGTCGATCTGCACCACCCGCATCGTCACGGGGGTCGGCGTGCCGCAGATCACGGCCGTTTCGGAAGTCGCCGAAGCGCTCTCCAGGATCGGCATTCCGCTGATCTCCGACGGCGGCGTCCGTTACTCGGGCGACGTGACGAAAGTGATGGTCGCCGGCGCCCACTCGGTGATGCTCGGCAGTCTCTTCGCTGGCACCGAGGAAGCGCCGGGCGAGGTCGAGCTCTACCAGGGTCGTTCGTACAAGAGCTATCGCGGCATGGGATCGCTCGGTGCGATGGCACAGCGGCACGGCTCTTCCGATCGCTATTTCCAGGAAGGCGGCGATCTCGAGAAGCTCGTGCCGGAAGGCATCGAAGGCCGCGTGCCGTACAAGGGGCCGCTACGGAACATCGTGCTCCAGATGATCGGCGGCCTGCGCGCCGCGATGGGCTACACGGGCTGCCGCAACATCGAGGAACTGCGCACGAAACCGCGCTTCGTGCGCGCGACGCTCGCCGGCATGCGCGAAAGTCACGTGCACGACGTGCAGATCACGAAGGAAGCGCCGAACTACCGGGTGGATTGAACATCGTGAGCGCCCCTGCTGCCGACATCCACGCCGACCGCATCCTCATCCTCGACTTCGGCTCGCAGTACACGCAACTGATCGCGCGGCGCGTCCGCGAAGCGCAGGTCTACTGCGAAATCAAGCCCTGGGATATCGCGCCGGACGTCGTGCGCGCCTTCGGTGCGAAAGGCATCGTGCTCTCCGGCGGCCCCGAGTCCGTCACCGCCGCACACGGCCCGCAAGCACCGGCCTGCGTGTTCGAACTCGGCGTGCCCGTGCTCGGGATCTGCTATGGCATGCAGACGATGGCAGTGCAGCTCGGCGGCAGTGTCGAAGCCGCCGCGACTCGCGAATTCGGCTATGCACGCGTGCGAGCGCGCGGCCATTCCGCATTGCTCGCGGACATCCAGGATGAGGTGAATGCCGACGGCCACGGGCTGCTCGATGTGTGGATGAGCCACGGCGATCACGTGACGAAGCTGCCGGATGGTTTCAAGTGCATCGCGTCCACCGCCGGCGCATCGATCGCCGGCATGGCCGACGAAGCCCGTCGCTACTACGCACTGCAGTTCCACCCCGAAGTGACGCACACGAAACAGGGTGCCGCCATTGTTGCGCGTTTCGTGCACGAGATCTGCGGCTGCCGTGCGCTGTGGAATGCCGCGAACATCGTGCAGGACGCGATTGCACGCGTCCGCGACACGGTCGGCGCCGATCACGTCCTGCTCGGTCTTTCCGGCGGTGTGGATTCTTCGGTCGTCGCCGCGCTGCTGCACCAGGCCATCGGCCGGCAGTTGACGTGCATCTTCGTCGACAACGGCCTGCTGCGCGCGAACGAAGCGCAGGAAGTGATGGCCATGTTCGCCGCGCATCTCGGCGTGCATGTCATCTGCGTGGACGCCGAGGCGCGCTTCCTGTCGGCGCTGCAGGGCGTCGACGATCCGGAGCAGAAGCGCAAGATCATCGGCCGCGTCTTCATCGAAGTGTTCGACGCCGAGGCGCACAAGCTTGCCGGCGTGAAGTGGCTTGCCCAGGGCACGATCTATCCGGACGTCATCGAATCGGCGGGTGCCGCGAGCGGCAAGGCGCATGTCATCAAGTCGCATCACAATGTCGGTGGCCTGCCGGCGGAGATGAACCTGAAGCTGATCGAGCCGCTGAAGGAACTGTTCAAGGACGAAGTCCGTCGGCTCGGCCTCGAACTCGGCCTGCCCCGTGCACTCGTCTTCCGCCACCCGTTCCCGGGCCCGGGCCTCGGCGTGCGCATCCTCGGCGAGATTCACAAGCCGTATGCAGACTGCCTGCGCAAGGCCGACGCGATCTACATCGAAGAACTGCGTAACGCCGGGCTGTATGACAAGGTGAGCCAGGCCTTCGCCGTGTTTCTGCCGATCAAATCGGTCGGCGTGCAAGGTGACGCCCGCCGCTACGATCACGTCATCGCGCTGCGCGCGGTGGAGACCATCGATTTCATGACGGCACACTGGGCACATCTGCCTTACGAGTTTCTGGATCACGTGTGCCGACGGATCGTCAACGAAGTGCCGGGCGTTTCGCGCGTCGTCTACGACATTACGGGGAAGCCGCCGGGGACGATCGAGTGGGAGTGAGGGGGCCTTCCCGGCCGATCGGTATCTATCGAGATCGATCGGGAGAGTCGGTTGCCACTCCGGTCTGTGTCCTAGGGTACGGAATCCCGCTGAAAAGTATCGGGCCTGCCGAGCCTGTGGAGAATGGTCGATACGCTGCACGACGGATTGAACATCCCGTTGCAGAGCCTGTTGGCGGGGATGGCGTAGTACTCGGCCAGCCGGATGTGAACTGTGCGATCGGAAGCGGCGCTGAACTTCACTGAACAGCGAATTTGGCCATCTCGTCGAATAGCGAATGCCGATTCGCCTTGCACGAAGGGACGAACGCTGCTCTTGCACGCTAACAGGAGCGATGTTGTCGTGTGAGCGTCGCGTTGCCCGTGAGGTGAATGGCGGCGCCGGTCGAAAGGGAACTCCCCGCGCGGCGCGCCACCACCAGCGGACTTTCGAGCGTACCGCGCGAATTTCCTCTCGCGCCTTCTCGATCCCCGCACGGGACGGGCCGGTCGGGGCCCGCCCTCGGGGGGATTCAGTGGGCGAGCGCCGCCTCGGGACCTCGCTCCTGCTACTCCATCGACGGATTCCAGACCTTCGCTCATGACGTCCCCGATGTGTTTGGCTTCGACTCCTGTCGGAGTAGTTTGAACCCCACGGCGGGCTGCGAGCGCCAGCCGAAGGCATGCCGTCTAGAACGCGGCCCGAAGGCCCACTTGTGCGCAGCGGGTGGGGTCATCGATAACCACGCTTGTCGTTAATCACGCGAAGCGTTACTATTCTGCTAGTGGCGCTCAGAACGTTCAAGTGTGCCGACACCGAGGCGCTCTTTCACTTGCGCCGGGTGGCGCGCTTCGCCAACATCGAGCGCCCGGCGCTGCGTAAGTTGAAGCAGCTCGACCTCGCGCGACGCATCGAAGACCTGCGCGCGCCGCCAGCTAACCGGCTCGAGCAGCTCAAGGGCGATCGCGCGGGCCAGTGGAGCTTGCGGGTGAACGATCAGTTCCGCATCTGCTTTCGCTGGACCGGAAGCGACGCGGAAGATGTCGAGATCGTGGACTATCACTGAGGCAGGACGAGATGACCAGGAAACTCAAACCGGTGTCGCCCGGCGAGATGCTCGCCGAGGAGTTCCTCAAGCCCCTGGGCATGAGCAACTACCGCTTGGCCAAGGAGATCGGCGTGCCCGCGCAGCGCATTGGCGAGATCGTCGCCGGCAAGCGCGCCATCACCGCCGACACCGATCTGCGGCTGTGCCGCTTCTTCGGGCTTTCTGATGGCTGGTGGCTGCGCTTGCAGGCCGACTACGATACCGAGGTCGCGAAGGCGAGCCTCGCGAAGACGCTCGCGAAGATCAGGCCGTGGAAGGAAGCCGCGGAGCAGACGGCGGATGCGCATTGACGTGTCACGTCCGCGCCGGAGCGTCGTGACGGTAAAAAAATCGTCCGAAAGACTCGATGCGACAAGAACTTAACGCGTTTGATGCCAACGTCTTCTTGATCCCCTCTCTATGGGACGGAGTGTCCTCTCCGGCATCAGAGATCGCATGCGAAGCATCGATAGACCGCGATAGATCTCGAACGCTGGCCATCGTGGACGCGCCGACTGTTCTCGATAGATGTCGATCGATGGTGAAAGCTGCGCGAGGGGATCGCGCTCGAAGTGGCGGTACATCTGACGGTAAAACCAGTGCGGTGCGACGCGCCGACCAAGCGAATCAACGGCTTGCAAGAGCCGTTGATGCTTGAGTGGGAGTGAGAGGACGAGTCAGCCCGCCGGGGCCGTCTCCAGCCTCGCCTGTCGGACGGTTCGCAAGCAGCGACATCGGGAAAGGGCGCCGCTCGGGTGAAGCGCCTCACGAAGTGTTCGGCAGCACTGGATCGTCTCCTTGAGTCTCGTTGGGGATGGGTCCTGGGACGCGCGTCGGGGCCTTGGTTTGGCCCGCGTCGAGAACTACGGTCATGTCATCGTGGACGAGTGCCATCACGTCGGTGCGGTGTCTTTCGACGCCATTCTGAGGCGATGCAAGGCCAAATACGTGCTTGGCCTGACCGCCACGCCGATCCGCCGAGATGGGCAGCAGCCAATCATCTTCATGCAGTGCGGACCGATCCGGCACACGGCGACGAGACCCGCCGACGCGCTCCATGACCTGGAGGTGCTGCCGCGGTCACGCTTCGCGCGCATCGACCTGCCGCCGGAGTCGGGGATTCAGGAGGTGTTTCGGCACCTCGCCAACGATCGCGCGCGGACAGCGGTAATCGCCGCAGAAATCAGGAATGCGTTCGATCAGGGCCGTAAGGTGCTGGTCCTGACCGAGCGCACCGAGCACCTCGACGCCATCCAGGTGGCGTTGGGTGCAGAGGCTCCGCCACGTTTCGTTCTTCACGGACGGATGTCCAGGAAGCAACGCGCCATGCTCATCGCAGAACTCGATGCGCTGCCACCCGATGCGCCGCGCATTCTGCTGGCCACCGGCAAGCTCGTCGGCGAAGGATTCGACCATCCGCCCCTCGATACCCTGGTCCTGGCGATGCCCATCTCGTGGAAAGGAACGTTGCAGCAGTACGCTGGCCGGTTGCACCGTGAACACGCTGCCAAGACCGACGTGCTGATCATCGACTTCGTGGACGCCGGGCACCCGGCACTACTGCGAATGTGGGACAAGCGCCAGCGCGGCTACCGGGCGATGGGCTACGCGATTCGCGCCGACGTGGATCCTGCGGGAACCGTCGCGGCCGGACTTCCGCTCAGTCGTGCACTTCAGACGAGGAATCAACATTGAAACCGCAACGTGCTTCCGACAGATCGGTCAAGGAACCGAAGCTCTCCCGCGCCCATCGGCCGGTCGATCTTGCCCCCGCCGACTGGCAACGCGCGCTGCGGCGTCAGTTCGGGCGCGAACAGGCGTTCGTGCTGGAAAACCGCGGCGACCAGCCGTTCTTCTCGGAGTTTCGCGTCAGCAACCCGCAGTCGAAGGCCCGCTACCGCGTGGCGATACGCGGCCTGAATGCCGGCGACAACTACTGCTCGTGCCCGGACTACGCCACCAACGAACTGGGCACCTGCAAGCACATCGAGTTCGTCCTCGCACGGCTCGAGAAGAAGCGTGGGGCGAAGGCCGCTTTCGCCCGGGGGTGGCGGCCGGCGTTTTCGGAGATCTACCTGCGCAACGACGGCTCGCGCGCGGTGTACTTCCGTGCCGGATCTGACTGCCCGCCGAACGTGATGAGAGCGGCTTCGACGCTTTTCGACGCCTCGCGCGGCGGCGTCCTGCCGGAGGAGCGCTTCGGCGAGTTGGAGCATTTTCTCGCGACAGCGGCGAAGAGTGGCCACGAACTACGCGCCTACGACGATGCCCTCGACTTTGTCGCCGGCCGACGCGATGCGGCACGGCGGGCGCAGGTTCTCGACAGCCGGTTCCCGCGCGGCGCGTCCGACAGGAAACTGGCGCGGCTGCTCAAGTCACCGCTGTATCCCTATCAAGCCGATGGCGCGCTGTTTGCGGTGCACGCTGGCCGCGCCCTGATCGGCGACGAGATGGGTCTGGGCAAGACCATCCAGGCCATCGCGGCGATGGAAATCCTGACGCAATACTTCGCCGTCTCACGCGTGCTGGTGGTGTGTCCGACCTCGCTCAAGTACCAGTGGCAAAGCGAAATCAGCCGCTTTTCCGGCCGTGCCGCACGGGTGATGGTTGGTGGCCGGGCACAGCGGCAGAAGGATTTCAGCGCCGATGATTTCTGCAAGATCACCAACTACGAAAAGCTGAATTCCGATTTGGACCTGATCGCCGCGTGGGCTCCGGACCTCGTGATCGTCGACGAGGCCCAGCGCATCAAGAACTGGAACACGATCGCTGCGCGAGCGCTGAAGCGCATCGACAGTCCGTACGCCCTGGTGCTCACCGGCACCCCGCTCGAAAACAAGCTCGAGGAGCTGATCTCGATCGTGCAGTTCGTCGACCAGCACCGGCTGGGTCCGACCTGGAAGATGCTGCACGAGCACCAGGTGAAGGACGAATTCGGCCGCGTCACCGGTTACACGGGGCTGGAGAAGGTCGGCCAGACGCTGGCGCCGATCCTGATCCGACGGCGCCGCACCGAGGTGCTGACGCAGCTGCCCAGTCGCGTCGACCAGAACCTGCTGGTGCCGATGACCGAGATGCAACTGGCGCATCACCAGGAGAACGCCGACATCGTGGCGAAGATCGTCAAGCGCTGGCGGCG
>JADZCB010000083.1 GCA_020851775.1 Gammaproteobacteria bacterium | reverse complement strand
GCGCCAAGGCCGATGATGAGCCCGATACCGATGCCGGTGAAGGCCTGGATCTGGGCGAGAAGTTGCAGGTTTTCCATGTCGGTTTCCTTTCTAAAGAACTGGCAGATGGAAGGAGGAGAAGTCCGGAGTCTCTCAATGGCTTTCGTGCGCCAAGGCTACGTAGACGATCGTCAGCATCATGAAGATGTAGGCCTGCAGGACCACGATCAGGATGTGAAAGATCGCCCAGCCGGTGGCCAGGATGGCGCCGAAAAGCGTGCCCGCGAGCCCGGTCGCGGCCCACAGGCCCAACAGCAGGAAGATGATCTCGCCAGCATACATGTTGCCGTAGAGTCGCAAGCTGTGGGACAGCGGTTTGGAGATGTATTCCACGAGGTTGAACAGGAAATTCGGAATCCAGAGCAATGGATTGCCACCGAATGGCGCGCAGAATACTTCGTGGATCCAGCCGCCCAGCCCTTTCACCTTCACGGTGTAGTACAGCATCAGCACCCACACGGCGAGTGCGAGCGCGAAAGTGGTGTTGACATCGGCGGTCGGTACCTGGCGCCAATAGGTCAGACCGAACACGTTCTTGTAGATCCAGGCCATGATGTCGACGGGCAGGAAGTCCATCGCGTTCATCAGCAGGGTCCACACGAAGACCGTGAGAGCGAGCGGTGCGATGAAGCGGATATCGCCGTGGAAGATGCTCTTGACCTGGTTGTTGACGAAGTCGATCGCGAGTTCGACGAAGGCTTGGCGTTTGCCGGGGACGCCGGCCGTCGCGCCCTGCACCACCCACCACATGAAACCGATGCCGACGATACCGAGCAGCACCGACATCACCAGCGAGTCCATGTTGACGGACATGAACGGCGTGTCGCCGACCGGCTTGGTCATGAAGCTCAGGTGGTGGCTGATGTAACCGGTGGGAGTCAGCGCGTGTTCTGCGTGTTCTGCTGCCATGTCCGTAGTTCAGATGGTCGAGTTGTCGAACGGCCTTGCGTTGCCCGCAGCCTGATTCATGCGTGACGCGTGAACCAGAGCGCGAGCCATTGCGCTTTCAATGCGCCGATTACCCCAGTCAACAAGCCCAACCACTCGAGTCGGGGCCCGAAGAAACGTACGGTGGCATAGAGCGCGAGCACGATCAGGGCGAGCTTCAGCCCTTCAGCGAAGAGCAGGCTGGCCGCCTCGACGCGCCCGGAAACCGACGCCTTGAGCCACAGGCTCAGGGCGACCACTGTATTGGGTACTGCTATTGCAGCGCCGCCTGCCACGCAGGCCGCCGCATGTCGGCCCGTTCCCAGGTACGCACACGCGGCGGCAAGCACCGCCAGCACGCAGACCTGGATGACGAGCAGGCCGCGAAGCGTCGGCCCCCATCCGCCACGCGAATGCACGGTCGACGGGGAGCATTCGTCCTCGCAGCGCAACATCCTAAAAATCCCGCGGATGATAAGAACTTTGGGCGAGGGCCGTCAATTGCGGGCACACACTTTTTTTGGCCTTCGGGAGCGATCTCGGGCGGCGCGCGACGCGCTCAGCGGATGTGCGCCAGGATACCGTCGAGTTCGTCGAGGGAACCGTAGCGGATGACGAGTTGGCCTTCGCCGCGCCGGCCGTGCCTGATCGACACGGCGGCCCCTAGCTTCTCCGAGAGCTGGGCCTCGAGATGCTGGACGTTCGGATCCGTTTTCGGCACCGGCGTCATCTCGGATCGTCCGGGCTCGGTCGCAGCCCGCACCAGCCGCTCGGTTGCCCGCACCGACAGGCCTTCGGCCGCGACGCGCTCGGCGAGTGCCGTCTGGATCTCGGCCGGCAGCGACAGCAAGGCCCGCGCGTGGCCCATTTCGATACTTCCCGCCTCGAGCAGGCGCTTGGGTACCGGCGCGAGTTCCAGCAAGCGCAGCAGATTCGACACGGAAGCGCGCGAGCGGCCGATCGCCTCCGCCACTTCCTGGTGCGTCATGCCGAATTCGCCGATCAGCCGCTGCAACGCGCCGGCTTCCTCGAGCGGATTCAACTGTTCGCGCTGGATGTTCTCGATCAGCGCGATGCTCATCACCGTTCTGTCGGGGATGTCCTTGATGACCGCCGGGATTTCATGCAGCCCTGCGAGCTGGGCCGCCCGCCAGCGCCGTTCGCCGGCTATCAGTTCGAAGCGATCCGCCTGTCCGTCCAGCGGGCGAACGACGACAGGTTGCACGACGCCCTGCGCGCGGATCGAATCCGCGAGTTCCTGCAACGCGTCCGGCTTGATGTCCAGACGTGGCTGATAGCGCCCGCGCTGGATGAATTCGACCGGGATCGTGCGCAGCCGGTCACCCGCGGCTGGCGCCGGTGGCGCGGCATGCCCGGCAGCCGGACCCGCACCGCCGACCGACAGCAGGGCGTCGAGACCTCGTCCCAGCGCACGTTTCTTCGTCACGGAAAGCCTTCCATCAGATGCCGGCAGCCAGGCGCTCAGCGTCGTCCTTGCGCAGCATTTCGCCGGCAAGCGCGAGATAGGCCAATGCGCCGGCCGACGACTTGTCGTAGAGCAATGCCGGCAGTCCGTGGCTCGGGGCTTCGGCAAGGCGGACGTTGCGCGGGATCACCGTGCGATAGACCTTGTCGCCGAAGTGTTTCACGAGTTGCTGTGAGACCTGGTTCGCGAGGTTGTTGCGCGGGTCGTACATCGTGCGCAGGAAACCTTCGATGCGCAGTGCCGGATTGAGAATCTTGCGGATCTTCTCGACCGTCTCGACCAGCGCCGAGATCCCTTCCAGTGCGTAGTATTCGCACTGCGTCGGCACGATCACGGCTTCCGCTGCAACCAGTGCGTTGACGGTCAGCATGTTCAGTGACGGCGGGCAGTCGATGATGATGTGGCTGTAGCGCGCCTTGACCGGTTCCAGCGCGAGCTTCAAGCGCAGTTCCCGACCAAGTTCCTCGAGCAGCCCGACTTCGGCACCGGTCAGATCGGCATTTGCCGGCAGCAGATCGAGACCCAGTTCCGGCAAGCGCCGCACGGCTTCCTGGATCGACGCGTTGCCCATCAGGACGTCGAAGCTCGACAGGTCGAGTTCACGCTTGTCGACACCGCAACCCATCGTTGCGTTGCCCTGCGGGTCGAGATCGATCAGCAGGACATTGCGCCGGGTCGCAGCCAGCGACGCGGCGAGGTTGACGCTCGTGGTCGTCTTCCCTACCCCGCCTTTCTGGTTGGCAATTGCGAAGACTGTGGCCATCACGGCTCGGGATTCTGCTGTTGTCGTTTATTCGCCAGCGTGGCCGGGTACTGTTCTGGCTCCGCGGGTCGAGAGCAACCGATTATGGCACAAAGCATCGGTGGCACCGCAGCCCGGGGAAACCCTGCAGGATGAGGACGTCCACACGCGCGCGCCTGCGTGACACCGATGCACGTCGATCCCCGACGCCACGCGAGGCCGGCTGATAGCCGCGACGTGCCTACACGCTATCCCGATCCAGGCGCGCACCGTCAATCTTCACCAGATGCCGTGCGCTCCAGCCGGGCACGGCGAGTGGGATCAGCATGCAGGCCGCCGCATCGGTACCGAGTGCGGCGAGTTCCGCGTCGGGCGCCTGCCCTTTCGGCACGAGGATCATCGCGTGGCCTCGATGCAGTCCGGCTGTCATGCGCAGCACGTGCTCGAGAGAGCCGACCGCTTGACAGAGGATGACATCGGGCGCTTCGGCGGGCATCCAGTCCTCGCCGCGTACGTGATGCACCGCCACGTTCGCGAGGCCG
This sequence comes from Gammaproteobacteria bacterium, assembly GCA_020851775.1. Lineage (GTDB taxonomy): Bacteria > Pseudomonadota > Gammaproteobacteria. The sequence goes on along the minus strand of JADZCB010000083.1, from coordinate 14,459 downwards.
AGCTCGATACGTGCCTGATCGAGAAAACGTGCGCGACGTGCCCGCGGTTCGACGAGATGGAAACGCATGTCCGGCGTGACGATCGCCAGCACCATGCCGGGCAGACCGGCGCCGCTGCCGAGATCGGCGACGACCAAACCCGCGACATGCGGCCGCAACGCGAGCGCATCGACGATGAACTTGCGCGCGAATTCGGCAGCGTCCTGCGCACCGGTGAGGTTTGCGACGCGGTTCCATTTGCTGACCAGCGCGGCGTAGCGCGCCAGCGCCTTGCACTGGGGCTGCGTGAGCACCTGGCCGAGCGCGCGCGCGCCGTCGGCGACGATCGCCTCGACCGTCGCGGCATCGACCGTACGGGGAGAGCGGTGTTTCACGCGCCCGCGGCGGATGCGCGCGCGTGATGGCGTCTGACAAAGACCAGCAGCAGTGACACCGCCGCCGGTGTCACGCCCGCGATGCGCGCGGCCTGTCCCAGCGTATGCGGCCGGTGATGGAGCAGCTTGGTGACGATTTCGCGTGAGAGCCCGGGCACCGCGTGGTAATCGAAGTCGACCGGCAGCTCGGTGGCGGCATGCCTTGCCGTGCGCTCGATTTCTTCCTGCTGACGCACCAGATAGCCACTGTAGCGTGCGTCAATCTCGATTTGTTCGATGACGTCGGGATCACCGATACCGGGACCGGCACCGGGCAGGCGCATCAGATCCGCGTAGTCGATCTCCGGCCGGCGCAAGAGATCGGCGAGCGACTGTTCCTTGCGCAGCGGCTGTCCCAGCACCTCGGTCGCGAGCGTCGCACTCAGGCGTTCCGGTGTCAGCCAGTGCGTCGCGAGGCGGGCACGCTCTGCATCGAACGCCGTGCGCTTGGCGTCGAAGCGCTGCCAGCGCATGTCGTCGACCAGGCCCATCGCGCGGCCGAGCGGTGTGAGTCTCAGATCGGCGTTGTCCTCGCGCAGCAGCAGCCGATACTCGGCCCGGCTCGTGAACATCCGATAAGGCTCCGTGGTACCGCGCGTGACAAGGTCGTCGATCAGCACGCCGATATAGGCCTCGTGCCGATGCGGATACCAGGGTTCCTGTCCCTGCACGCGGCGCGCGGCATTGATACCGGCCACGAGCCCCTGTGCCGCCGCTTCCTCGTAACCCGTCGTACCGTTGATCTGCCCGGCGAACCAGAGATTGTCGATCTGCCGGGTCTCGAGCCACGGATGCACGCCGCGCGGGTCGAAGTAATCGTATTCGATGGCATAACCCGGACGCGTCACATGAGCGTGTTCGAAGCCCGCAATCGATCGCACCAGCGCGAGCTGCACATCGAAGGGCAGGCTGGTCGAGATGCCGTTCGGATACACCTCGCGCGTATCGAGACCTTCCGGTTCGACGAATATCTGGTGCGTGCTCTTGTCGGCAAAGCGCATGATCTTGTCTTCGATCGACGGGCAGTAACGGGGGCCGGTGCTGGCGATCTGGCCGTTGTACAGCGGCGAGCGATCGATCGCGCCGCGGATGATGTCGTGCGTACGCGCGTTCGTCTGGGCGATGTGGCAGGCGACCTGCTCCGGATGCCAGGCACGCTCGCCGACGAAGGAGAACAGCGGCGTCGGCTCGTCACCCGGCTGCGGAGCCAGACGTGCGTAGTCGATGGTCGTGCCGTCGATGCGCGGCGGCGTACCGGTCTTCAGGCGGCCGACCGGCAGCGCCAGTTCGCGCAGGCGCGCCGAGAGGCGGTTGGCCGGCGGATCGCCGGCCCGTCCCGCCGCAAATTGCGCCGGGCCGATGTGCACAAGGCCCGCGAGAAAAGTGCCGACCGTCAGGATTACCGTCTCGGCATCGAAGCGCAGACCCATCTGGGTGACGACCCCGACGACGCGTCCGTCCTCGACGACGAGGTCGTCGACCGCCTGCTGGAAGAGGTCGAGACCCGGTTGCCACTCCAGGCTGCGGCGGATGAACGTGCGGTAGAGGCCGCGATCGATCTGTGCGCGCGTCGCGCGCACCGCCGGACCCTTGCTCACGTTCAGGCGTTTGAAATGTATGCCGCAATGATCGGCGGCGACACCGATGATGCCGCCCAGCGCATCGATCTCGCGCACCAGGTGCCCCTTGCCGATCCCGCCTATCGCGGGATTGCAGGACATCGCCCCCAGCGTTTCGATACTCTGGGTCAGCAGCAACGTGCGCACGCCCATGCGCGCGCTAGCGAGCGCGGCCTCGGTACCGGCGTGGCCACCGCCGACGACGATGACTCCGTAATGCTGGGGGTGACGCATGGACTCTCCCGCGAATGCGGCAGGGGCGGCAGGATAATCGCAAACTGCGTGCGGGGAAACGCGGCCGCCCACGGCCGTCGCGTCGGGTGTCATCTGCACCGACCCGGAAACTTTCGCGCGTGCCGACGGTCTCCGCCACCCAGATTGACGCTCGGAGCGGGCTGTGGAACATTTGCGCGCCGCCTCGGGCACATGGGTCGTTGCGGGGGACGCACACGCCTGTCGCTCACCACGCACGCCGGGCCTTGCCCGCGTCGCGGCACACACATGCAATCGGTTTGGGGATCGGGGCACACCGGTGCCGACAGGCAGCGCAGCGCCTGGAGGGAGCTTTGTCGCTATGGGATACCCGCAATGGACAATCTGATCGAAGTCAGCGACCTGCGTAAGTCGTTCGGCCCGCTGGTGGCCGTCGACGGCGTCTCGCTGCGGATACGGCGCGGCGAAGTGCTCGGCTTCCTCGGCCCCAACGGCGCCGGCAAGTCGACCACGATGAAGATGATCACCGGTTTCCTCGCGCCGACCGGTGGCAGTGTGCGGATCTGCGGCCACGACGTCGCCAGTGAGCCAATCGCCGCCAAGTCACGCATCGGCTACCTGCCCGAGGGCGCGCCGGCCTACGGCGAAATGAGTGTCGCCGGCTTTCTCGAGTTCATCGCCGACATCCGCGGCCTGCGCGGAACGCGCAGGGCCGACCGCCTCCGCGACGTGATCGGCAAGATCCATCTCGAGCACGTACTCACGCAGACCATCGATACGCTGTCCAAGGGATTCAAGCGGCGCGTCGGCCTCGCCCAGGCGATCCTGCACGATCCCGAAGTCCTGATCCTCGACGAGCCGACCGACGGACTCGATCCGAATCAGAAGCACGAGGTCCGCACGCTGATCGGCGAAATGGCCCCGCACAAGGCGATCGTCATCTCGACGCACATCCTCGAGGAAGTCGATGCGCTGTGCACACGCACCGCGATCATCGCCCGCGGCCGTCTGCTGTTCACCGGCACGCCGGCCGAACTCGAAGCACGCTCGCGTTACCACAACGCGGTCACGCTGACCGTCGCCCGCCCCGCGGCCGAGGCGATCGGCGCCGGCCTCGGGGCGCTGCCGGCCGTCGCCGAGGTCGAAGCAACCGATGTCGACGGCGATCGTCGACGCCTGACGGTGCTGCCGCGCGGCGGTCAGCCGATCCTCGAACTCGTGCAGCAGACCGGGCGGGCGGGTGGCTGGGCACTGGACGAACTCTACGTGGAATCCGGACACCTCGACGAGGTGTTCCGCACGATCACGACGACGGCCGGCGTCGCCGGCGAGGTGACGCGCACATGAGTCGCATGGGTACGCTGTTCCGGCGCGAGTTCCGGGGTTATTTTGCGACGCCCGTCGCCTATGTCTTCATCGTCATCTTCCTGTTCCTGACCGGCATCTTCACGTTCTACGTCGGTGGTTTCTACGAGCGCGGTCAGGCCGATCTGGAGCCTTTCTTCCGCTACCACCCCTGGCTGTACATGCTGCTGATACCGGCGATCTCGATGCGCCTGTGGTCGGAGGAGCGCAAGAGCGGCACGCTCGAACTGCTGATGACATTGCCGGTGTCGCTGTTCGAGGCGGTGCTCGGCAAGTTCCTCGCCGCCTGGGCGTTCACCGCGATCGCGCTGGTGCTGACATTCCCGATCTGGATCACCGTCAATTACCTGGGCGATCCCGACAACACCGTGATCGCCGCGGGCTATCTCGGCAGCATGCTGATGGCCGGCGGTTTCCTCGCGATCGGCGCCTGCATCTCGGCGCTGACGAAGAACCAGGTCATCGCCTTCGTCATCAGCTTCGTGATCTGTTTCGCGTTCAACCTGAGCGGCTTTCCGCTGGTGCTCGACTTCTTCCGCGGCTGGGCGCCGCAGGCGGTCGTCGATGTCATCGGGTCATTCAGTTTCCTGACGCATTTCACGTCGATACAAAGGGGCGTCATCGACCTCCGTGACCTCATTTTCTTCGCCACGCTGATCGCGTTCTGGCTCTACGCCAACATGCTTGCGATCGACGCGAAAAAGAGCCGCTGAGCAGGAGAACGGGTTCATGCAGACGAAATCCCAGACCCTCGGCAGCGTCGTCATTGCGCTGGTGCTGTTCCTCGGCGTCAACATCATCAGCAACGAGACGCTGACGTCCACCCGACTCGACGTCACCCAGAACCGGCTCTACACGCTGTCGGCAGGCACGCGCAACGTGCTCGCGAAGCTCGACGAGCCGGTGACGCTGCGCTTCTACTTTTCGGCCAGACAGTTCGAGACCGTGCCGCAGTACCTGAACTATGGCAAACGCGTGCGCGATCTTCTCGAAGAGTACGTCGCGGAATCGGGCGGCAGGCTCACGCTTCAGGTGATCGAGCCGGAGCCGTTTTCCGAAGCCGAGGACCAGGCGGTCGGCTACGGCATCGAGCAGTTGCCGATGAACGCGACGGGCGACATGGGCTATCTGGGTCTCGTCGGCACCAACGCGATGGATGACGAAGTGCCCATTCCGTTCCTGAATCCCGACCGCGAGGACGCGCTCGAATACGAGATCAGCAAGGTCATCTACACGCTCGCGCACCCGCAGAAGCGCGTCATCGGTCTGCTCAGCGATCTCGCGGTCAATGGCGGTCCGCCGCAGGGACCCGACGCCCCGCCGACACCAGCCTGGGCGAGCATCGCCCAATTGAAGGAACTGTTCGACGTGCGCGATATCGAGCGCACGACGCAGGCAATCGACCCCGACATCGACACGCTGCTCGTCGTTCATCCGAAGGATTTGCCGGGCAAGACACTTTATGCGATCGATCAGTTCGTGATGCGTGGCGGCAAGGCGATGGTGTTCGTCGATCCGCTCGCCGAAGAAGATCGGCCGGAACGTGACCCGAGCAACCCGATGGTGATGCCCAAGGTCGACTCCTCGCTCGAGCCGCTGTTCAAGGCCTGGGGCATTGCGGTCGCAACCGACAAGGTCGTCGCCGATCCCGAGGATGCGGTGCGCGTGAGCTTCGATGGTCCACGCGGGCCGCAGGAAGTCGAATACCTGCCGTGGCTGCAACTGCACGGAGAGCGCCTCAACCGTGACGATTTCATCACCGGGAAGCTGCAGGGTGTCAATGTCGGCACGGCCGGCAACATCGTGCGACTGCCGGAGGCCACCACGAAACTGACGCCGCTGATCGAATCGGGCGCGAGCGCCGGCCTGCTCGAGCGTGATGCCATCTTCTTCGTGCGCGATCCGAACGGCCTGCGCGAGAGTTTCAAGCCGGGCACCTCGAAGCTGACGATAGCCGCGCGCATCACCGGCCCGGCGAAAACAGCCTACCCCGACGGGCCGCCGCTCGACGAACGCGAGAAGCGCGGCCCAGGCGATCCGAAGCAGGTGAAGGAAGCGCAGGACGGCATACACGTCATCGTCGTCGCCGACACCGATGTCCTGGCGGACCGCTTCTGGGTCCGCATCGAACGCTTTCTCGGCATGCAGGTACCGAATCCATTCGCGAACAACGGCGACTTCCTCGTCAATGCGGTCGACAACCTCGGCGGCAACGACGACCTGATCAGCCTGCGCAGCCGCGGCGAATACGCGCGTCCGTTCGAGCGCGTCGAGGACATCAAGCGCAGTGCCGAGGCGCAGTTCCGCGATCGCGAACAGGCGCTGCGCGCACGGCTCGGCGAAACCGAGAACAAGCTGCGCGAGCTGCAGCGTGGCAAGGGAGGTGACGGCGAAGCGGTGATTCTCAGCGCCGAACAGCGCAAGGAAATCGACCTGTTCCGCAACGAGCAGTTGAAGACCCGCAAGGAACTGCGCGGAGTTCAGCACGAGCTCGGCAAGAATATCGAAATGCTGGGCAATCACCTCAAGCTGTTGAACATCGGGCTCATTCCACTGCTGCTCGCCGTGGTCGCAGTCGTGATCGGCACACTGCGGCAACGCCGCCAACCCTGATCGACGCCGTTCCCGCAGGACATCGTCATGAAAGCGAACAAAGCCCTGGCCCTGGCCGCCGCCGCGCTGATCGCAGCCGGCGCCTATTACGTGACCCGCGAGAAGGCGCCGGCGACCACGGTCGAAAACGCACTGCTGTACCCCGGGTTGATCGATCACCTCAACGATTCGCGCAGCATCGCCATCGGGGGCGCCGACGGGGCGTTCACGCTGGCACGCGACGGCGAACGGTGGTCGGTGACCGAGCGTGACGGCTATCCCGCGCGCGGCGAACTCGCGCGGGCCGTCCTGGTTCAACTTGCGGATCTGCGCATCCGCGAGCGGAAGACGTCCAAGCCCGAAAACTACGCAGCACTCGGCGTGACCGACGATGTGGCGGCCGGCAGCGAGACGCGACGCGTCACCGTGCGCACCGGCGATGGTGGCGTGCTCGCCGATCTGATCGTCGGCAACGTGCGCCAGGCGAAGGGACTGGAGAGTCCCGGACATTACGTGCGCCGGGCAGGTGAGTCGACCGCCTTGCTGGTCGAAGGCGATCTCGAGCTCGCGACCAGGCGCAACGACTGGATGGATACGCAAGTGATCGATCTACCGGTCGAGCGCGTACGGCGCGTGACCATCACCCATCCCGAGAAACGGCCTGTCGTCGTCAGCAAGACTGATCCGACACAGCAGCTTTTCGCGCTGCACGAAGCACCGGAGGGCTACGAAGCACGTTCCTCGGCAGTCACCTCGAGCATCGGCGGCCTGTTGCTGGACGTACGTTTCGAGGATGTCGCTGCGGTGAAGCGCATCGAAGGACTCGTGCCGCGCACGATCGTCGAGGTACAGACGTTCGACGGTCTGGTCGCGACGCTCGAGCAGTACGACGTTAAAGATCAGAATTTCATCAAGTTCGACTTCGCATTCAACCCCGATCTCGTTTTCGTCTCTCCCGCAGCGGCGGCAGCGACGCAGCCCGACGCGGCGAAACCACCGGCGCCCGTCCCGACGATCAAGCCGGCGAACGAGGTACAGGCCGAGATCGAGGCGTTGACGAAAAAAACGGCGCCGTGGGTGTATGCACTCGCCGACTACAAGGTCCGCATCATCGACAAGAAGATCGAGGATCTGATCAAGTCCAAGACGCCATCGACACCGACACCGGAGCCGATTGAGCGCATGGGCAAGGAAGCGCCCTGAGCTTCGATGCCGGCAAGCAGAGCCGGCGAACGCTTCAGTGTTTGACGAGGTTCATGCTGGCCGGCAGCGACTTCGTCATCTGCCGCAGCGTGTGCCAGCCGTGACTGCTGCCCGCTTCGCTCCAGAGCTGGAACGCATTGAGGCCGTCGAGGCACGGACCACCCGTGTTCAGCTCGCGAATGCCGAGCAGGACGTCGAGCGTCACCACGAAATGGTCGGCGAGCGCCTGATAGATCGCACGATCTTCACCGCGCCGGGTCGCCGCGTGCTCGCGATAGGCGTGGCTGCCGACCTGGACGAAATAGGACAGCGGGATTTTCTGGCGGATCGCATGATCCGGAAACAGACCCGCGAACAGCAGGCTCTGATCGCCTACGGCAGCGAGGTCGCGCGCATGCGCGTCGCCCGCCGCCATCAACTGACGCGCAAAGCGCGCCGAGATATGACGGGTTTCACCGGCGCTGCCGAGCATCCTGTAGAGCAGACAAACCAGGTACTCCTCGACGACATCCGGGAGAAACCGGTGCGCGTTCTGCTGGGCCTGCGTCAGCAGGCCACGCCAGCCGGCAGCTTCGGGCAAATGCAGATCGATGTTCACGCGTCGGGCTCCCCGCTGGACTGATGCGCGTATCGGCCCCGGACAGGGTGACTTGAGCCCACGTCGTAGGCACCGCGCAGCCCCTGCGGCTATACTGGCGCGCCGCGCGTCGCCGCGCCGTCCGCGTCAGCCAGCAGACTCCAGATGATTGAAAATCCCGCCTCTCCTGGCAGCTTCCAGGAGCTGATATTCCGCTTGCAGACTTTCTGGGCCGAACGAGGCTGTGTCATCGCGCAGCCCTACGACATGGAAATGGGTGCGGGTACCTTTCACCCGGCCACGTTTCTCCGCGCGATAGGACCCGAGCCATGGCGCTCGGCCTATGTGCAGCCGTCGCGTCGTCCGACCGACGGGCGCTACGGCGAGAATCCGAACCGGTTGCAGCATTACTACCAGTTCCAGGTCATCCTGAAACCCTCGCCGCCGGATCTCCAGGCGCTGTATCTGCAATCGCTCGAGATGCTGGGTATCGATCCGCGCGTACACGATGTCCGCTTCGTCGAGGACAACTGGGAATCCCCGACGCTCGGCGCGTGGGGGCTCGGCTGGGAGGTATGGCTGAACGGCATGGAAATCACCCAGTTCACGTATTTCCAGCAGGTCGGCGGCCTCGACTGCCGTCCGGTCGCCGGCGAGATCACTTATGGTCTCGAACGCATCGCGATGTACCTGCAGGGCGTCGACTCGGTCTACGAACTCGCCTGGACGCGCCACGACGGGCGCACCGTGACGTATGGCGACGTCTACCACCAGAACGAGGTCGAGATGTCGACCTACAATTTCGAACAGGCGAACACCGAGATGCTTTTCGGCTGGTTCAATGACTGCGAAGCGGAAGCGACGCGTCTGATCGCCGCGAATCTGCCACTACCGGCCTACGAAATGATGGTGAAGGCCTCCCACACGTTCAATCTGCTCGATGCGCGTCGCGCGATTTCCGTCACCGAACGCCAGCGCTACATCCTGCGCGTACGCACGCTGGCGCGCGCGATCGCCGAAGCCTATTACGCCGCACGCGAAGCGCTCGGCTTTCCGATGCTGCCGGCAGACGCAGCGGATCGGGCGCAGGTGAACGCATGAGCCAAGCCCGCGACCTGCTGATCGAACTCGGCACCGAGGAGCTGCCGCCAAAGGCCTTGCCGGCACTGTCGGCAGCACTGCACACCGAACTCGCGAACCGACTGCGAGATGCGCGCTTCACTTTCACCGCCAGCCATGCCTACGCGACGCCGCGACGCCTCGCCGTGATCGTGAACGGACTGGCGGAAAGACAGCCCGCCCAGCAGGTCGAGCGTCGAGGTCCGGCACTCACTGCCGCGTATGGCGAGGACGCTCGTCCGACACCGGCCGCCCTCGGCTTCGCGCGCTCGTGCGGCGTCGAACTCTCCACGCTGGAGACGTTGCGCACCGACAAAGGCGAGTGGCTCGTCTATCGCGCCCAGCAGCCGGGACGCGCGCTCGCCGAGCTGTTGCCGGAATTCCTGCGCGACGCGTTGGCGGCGCTGCCGGTTCCGAGGCGCATGCGCTGGGGCAGTGGCGATGCCGAGTTCGTGCGCCCGGTGCACTGGCTCGTCGCCCTCCACGGCAGCGACGTGATCCCGCTGGAAGTGTTCGGCATCCGGGCCGAGCGCTTCACCCGGGGTCACCGTTTCATGGGCGAGCAGATGCTCGCCGTGCCCTCCCCGGCCGACTACGCCGTGCTGCTCGAAACACGCGGCAAAGTGATCGCGGATTTCGGCGCACGCCGGGAGCGCGTGCGCGCGCTGGTCCACGACGCAGCGGCAGCCTGCGGCGGCCGCGCGCTGATCGACGACGCATTGCTCGATGAAGTGACCGCGCTCGTCGAGTGGCCGTCGCCGATCGTCGGCAGCTTCGAGGCGCACTTTCTCGACGTGCCACGCGAAGCCCTGATCGCGAGCATGCAGGGTCACCAGAAGTATTTTCCGCTCCAAAACGCCGACGGCAGCCTGCAGAACCGATTCATCACGATCGCGAACGTCGACAGCCCGCGCCCCGAGGCGATTCGCGATGGCAACGAACGCGTGATCCGGCCGCGGCTCAGCGACGCCGCATTCTTCTGGCGCAAGGATCGCAGTCAGCCGCTCGCCGCGCACCTGCCGCGGCTGGGCGGAATGGTGTTCGAACGTCGCCTCGGCTCGCTGCTCGACAAGAGCATGCGCGTCGCCGCGCTCGCTGTACGCCTCGCGCCGTCGTTCGGCGCGGACCCCGACTTGGCGCAGCGCGCCGGCGAACTGTCGCGCTGCGACCTGCTGTCGGAAATGGTCGGCGAGTTTCCGGAACTGCAGGGGACCATGGGCGCTCATTACGCCGCCCACGATGGTGAAGCGGCCGCCGTGTCGAATGCACTCGGCGAGTTCTACCAGCCGCGATACGCCGGCGACGCGATCCCGGCCTCGCCGGCCGGTCGCGCGATCGCGCTGGCTGAAAAGCTCGACTCACTGGTCGGTATCTTCGGCATCGGTGCCGCGCCGACCGGCGACAAGGATCCTTACGCACTGCGCCGCGCGGCGCTGGGCGCGCTGCGCATCTGCATCGAGGGCGAGTCCGCGCTCGATCTCGTGGCGGCCCTCGATACAGCCGCAGAGGCCTACGCAGGAAAGATTGCTGCCGGCACGGCGGGCGACGTGTTCGCGTTCATGCTGGAACGCGCGCGCGGCTACTTCGCCGAGCGGGGCACACGCGCCGACGTCGTCGAGGCCGTACTCGCCGTCAGGCCGGTGAGCCCGCTCGATCTCGCGCGCCGGGTCGCGGCGGTCGAATCCTTCCTCGTCCTGCCGCAAGCCCAGGGCCTGGCTGCTGCCAACAAGCGGATTTCGAATCTGCTGAAAAAGTCGACGCGCGCCGAGATCGGTGTGGTCGATCCGACACTGCTGGTCGAGGTGGCCGAGCAGCGACTAGGTGCCGAACTCGCGACGCTCGCGCAGACTCTCACCGGGCAGGCAGCGACCGGTGCTGATTACGGCGCCTGGCTCGCGCGGCTCGCGGCCCTGCGCGAGCCGGTCGATGCGTTCTTTGATTCGGTCCTGGTGGTCGCCGAGGATGCCGCGCTGCGCGACAACCGCCTGCGGCTTCTCGCGCAACTGCAGGGACTGTTTCTGCGCGTCGCCGACATCGGTCTCATCGGCAGTCGGGAGTGATCCTGGCATGCGACTCCTGATCGTCGATCGCGACGGCGTCATCAATGAGGAGTCGCCGACGTTCATCAAGTCGCCAGAGGAGTGGCACGCAATCCCCGGCAGCATCGAAGCGCTCGCCGCGGCCTCGCAGATGGGCTTCACAATCTACGTGGTGTCGAACCAGTCGGGCCTCGCGCGCGGCCTGATCGACATCGAGCAGCTCCATCGCATTCACGCGAAGATGCATGCCGAAGTGAAACGCTGCGGCGGCCGCATCGACGGCATCCTGTTCTGCCCCCATGGCCCCGACGATGGCTGCCACTGCCGCAAGCCGAAGCCCGGCATGCTCGAAAGCATCGCGGAACGCACCGGCACTTCGCTGCACGATGCGATTTTCGTCGGCGATCGCCTGAGCGACATGCAGGCGGCGCGTGCCGTCGGTGCCCGTGCCGTGCTGGTCGAAACCGGGCACGGCCACGAGACCGTGACACGGCTGCCGGCGCACGAGCGGCTCGCCGTCTACCCCGATCTCGCGGCGGTCGTCAATCGCCTGCGCTGTCCGGCGCCTTGAGCATGTGGACGACGCTGCGTTCGACGCTGTTCTATCTCGGAGTCATCCCGGTCACGATCGTCTTCGGTCTCGTCGGCATCATGATCCTGCCGTTGCCGCGGCTGTGGCGTTACTTCGTGATCACGCGCTGGTCGCGCTTTGCAATCTGGTGGCTGCGCATCACCTGCGGACTCGGCTGGCGGGTCACCGGCAGCGAGCACATCCCGGATCGGCCGAGCGTGATTCTCTGCAAGCACCAGTCCGCCTGGGAAACGATCACGCTGCAGATGATATTTCCGCCGCAATCGCAGGTGCTGAAGAAGGAACTGCTGCACCTGCCGTTCTTCGGCTGGGGACTGGCGAGCCTCAACCCGATCGCAATCGACCGCAAGGCCGGCGCCAAGGCGCTGCGCCATCTGCTCGTCGAGGGCAAGCGCCGCATCGAGGCCGGCTGGTTCGTGCTGATCTTCCCCGAAGGCACGCGCGTGCCGGTCGGCCAGCACGGGCGCTATACCTCGGGTGGCGCGGCGCTGGCGCTACAGGCCGGCTGTCCGATCGTGCCGGTCGCCCACAATGCGGGCGTGTTCTGGCCACGCAATACCATGCGCAAGCAAGCGGGCGTGATCGACGTCGTGATCGGACCGGCGCTGGACCCTACCGGCCGCAGCGCCGCCCAACTGATGAACGAGGTCGAAGCCTGGATCGAGGCGCGCTGCGCGGAGCTGCCGCGCCATGCGGGTCACAGCGAGTCGTAGGGCGGGTCGGCGACAGTGGATGGAGTCGTCCTTGCCACCAAGTACGCCGAGTAAGTAAGAGAATTGAGAAGGCCGCAGGATCGTCGACGCGGTCCCGGCACAGGCGCGTCGGATCTGCCCTGTCGATTCTCCTCCTCTGTGTTCTCGGTGTTCTCAGTGGCAGCAACTACTTGTCAGGCGGCAGTCACCTGGAGGCCGGATGTCATTGCGCTATTCCAGGCTGTCGGGCTTGCCGCATGCGCCCGCACCGGGAGCGTGAACCGTATACTGTGGACGTGGTTCGTTCGTCCGGGAGATTTCGATGCCGATGCACCCGCCTGCCGCCTTTCCCCGTCACCGGCCACGCCGCATGCGTGCGGATGCGTTCACGCGCCGCCTGATGCGTGAGCATACGTTGACGGTCGATGATCTGATTTGTCCGCTGTTCGTGTGCGAAGGACGCGATCGGCGCGAGGCGATCGGCAGCATGCCGGGTATCGAGCGCTTGAGCATCGATCTGCTGGTGACACACGTGAAGGAGCTTGCCGCGCTCGGCATTCCCGCCGTTGCGCTGTTCCCCGTGACACCGCCGGCTTTGAAGTCGGATGATGGCCGCGAGGCGTTCAATCCGGATGGCCTCGCGCAGCGCGCGACGCGCGCAATCAAGGATGCCGTACCGGATATCGGCGTGATGACCGACGTCGCGCTGGATCCCTTCACGACGCATGGTCACGACGGCGTGCTCGATGCCAATGGTTACGTGCTCAACGAAGTCACCGTCGAAGTGCTGGTGAAACAGGCCGTGTCGCAGGCACGTGCCGGTGTCGACATCATCGCGCCATCGGACATGATGGACGGCCGCATCGGTGCCATCCGCGACGCCCTCGAGCGCGACGGTTTCGTCAACACGCGCATCATGGCCTATTCGGCGAAATATGCGTCCGCGTTCTACGGTCCGTTCCGCGACGCCGTCGGCTCGGCGACGAACATCGGCAAGGGCGGCAAACACACCTACCAGATGGATCCTGGCAACAGCAACGAGGCGCTCCGTGAGGTCGCACTCGACGTCGCCGAAGGTGCCGACATGGTGATGGTGAAACCCGGCATGCCATACCTCGATATCGTGCGGCGCGTGAAGGACGAATTCGGCATGCCGACCTACGCCTATCAGGTCAGTGGCGAGTACGCGATGCTGATGGCCGCCGCGCAGAACGGCTGGCTCGACGAACGCGCGGTGGCACTCGAATCCCTACTCGCCTTCAAACGCGCCGGCGCCGACGGCATCCTGAGCTATTTCTCGCCGCGCGTCGCGCGGTGGCTGTGCGATGGCTGACATTCCGCCTTGCCATCGAGAACACAGAGACGATTCATGAAGTAAAGGGTTCGCCGATGCGCTTGGCAAAGCGGCAACCCCGATCAACTCGGTGTTCTCTGTGTTCGGTGGCAACTTCGACGCTTGTCAGGTTTCCAAGCCTAATTCCTTGATCTTCCGCGTCAACGTGTTGCGGCCCCAGCCGAGCAGACGGGCGGCATCGTGGCGGCGACCATGGGTACGGGCCAGTGCGACGCGGATCATCGTCTTCTCGAATTTCGGTACGGCCTCGTCAAGGATCGGAACGGACGAGGACAGCGCATGCTGCTCGGCCCAGCGGCGCAGCGCAGCTTCCCAGTCGGTGCCGAGGAGTTCTTCCTGTGCAGTGTCGCTCCCGGGCACGGCGGTCAGTTCACGTGGCAGATCATGTGGTTCGATCGTCTGCGTCGGCGCCATTATCGTCACGCGTCGGCACACGTTCTCCAGCTGGCGTACGTTGCCGGGCCAGGCATAAGCACGAAACGCCTCGAGTGCTTTCTGCGACAGGCGCTTCGGCTCGACGTCGAGCTCTTGCGCGGTGACGCGCAGGAAATGCTCGGAGAGTTCCGGAATGTCTTCGACGCGTTCGCGCAACGGTGGAAGCTGCAACCGGATCACGTTCAGGCGATGGAACAGATCCTCGCGGAACGAATTTTCCTTCACGCGCCGCTCGAGGTCCTGATG
>JADZCB010000082.1 GCA_020851775.1 Gammaproteobacteria bacterium | reverse complement strand
CCGCGCGAGTTACGACCACACGCCGGCCACCTGTTTCACGCTCGATCGCGACTTGCGGGTCCGCTTCGCGAACTGCTTCGGCCTGCGCATGCTCGGCTACCGTCCGCCGGAGATGCTGGGACAGCCCGTCGCCGCGTTTCATGCGCCGGCCGATTGCGCCCTTGCCGAGGGATATCTGCACGACGCACTCACGGTGCCGTCGCGCCTGCATCGCTGGAAGGTCAGACGGCGCAAGAAGAACGGCGAACTGATCTGGATGCGCGAAACCGTGCGCACCCTCGTCCATGATCACGACACGCTGTTTCTGATGACCTGCGAGGACATAGACGACGCCTGCGGCCATCGTGCTGGGCAAGAAGACGATCGCCGAGTTCGTCGAGGACGATCACGTGCTCGCGCTGCTGAAAGTCGTCGTTGCGAAGTCTCCCGCGACGTTCGCGCTCCCCGCCGAAACACGGCAGTCGCCGCGAATGACGGCATGAACTGCGGCGGCGATCACAGCTTCCGTCTGGAGCGGGTGAACGCTGTCACACTCGTTTACGTCGCGCGTTGTGACACGCGGGCGACTGATCTATTCCTAAATTCGAGAACGAAGGTTGCAGAGCCGAAAAGATCCATAAATTGCCGAACCAGGCCGCTACACCGGATATGAAGTACAGCACCATGGCCAGAATCTCCCGACTCGTCCCGCCGCGCGCCTGTGCGCTCGTGACGGCTTGTCAGAAACTCGCGAAGGACGCGCTGCCACCGGTGTTGAAGTGCTTCGTCGACCGCGTCGACGATGCCTTCTTCGAACTTGCGAACAAGGCGGACAGTTCGCAGCGCCAACAGATTTATTTCGACGCGATGCGCGAGCTGCGGCTGAAGCGTCCGCAACTCGAGCGCGACTTCTTCCAAACCATCGACACGCAGATCGAGCACGCGCTGGATGCCCCCTTGCGCAAACGCCCCGGCACGGCGACGGATCTGCAAAGCGAACTCTCTCTGGTCGACATCGATGATGTCGAAGCCGATCTCGCGGTCACCAATCTCATCGAAAACCTGCAGACACGCGCCCGCCAGGAATTGTTCGCGCTTGACCAGCGAATGGGGCATCTGCTGAGCGATCCGGATCCGTCTGCCGATGCGAATCCGTTCGGGCCGCACGCACTCGGCAAGGCATTGCGCGCGCTCGCCGATGGTCTCGACGTCAGTGTCGAGGTCAAGATCACGCTACTGAAACTATTCGACCGGCATGCTGGCGCCGGCGTCGTCGAAATGTGGCGGGCGATGAACGAACTGCTGGTGCAGGCCGGCGTACTGCCGTCCCTGCAGGCGAAGCAGCCGCGCGCCGGTGCCGCGCCGCGCACGCGCGTGATCATCGAGACCGAGAACGGCTCGGCCGAGGCAGGCTGCAACGACGTGTTCGGGACATTGCAGCGGCTGATGCAACAAGGCCCGGCCGCACTGCACAGCGCGCTCGGGATTGGCCTGCCGGGCACGGCCGGTGTGGGCGGTGCCTTCGGCGGCGTGCCGGGCACCTCGGCCGGCATGGCCGGCGGGCATGGCGCTGGATGGCCCGGTGTCGCTGGCCCTCCCGGGGCCTCTGGTGGAGTCGGGGACGGCGGCGGCGCGGTCGGCGGGCCGGCGACGTTGGCGCCGGGTGGCTTTCCCGGACTCGACGAGCGTCTCGCCGGAATGCAGGGGACGGCCGTGGGCGGCACGATCGCGATCCCGACGACGGCACTCGTCTCGCATCTGACCCAGCTTCAACTCGGTGGGCGCGTCGGCGGCGAATGCACGGCGCTCGCGCAGGTCGACCCGTCGCTGGTCGCTGCGGGATCGATCAACGTGATCCGTGCGATGCGCGAGCACGGCGTCGCTGCCGGGATCAGCGATACCGACACGCTGACACTCGACATCGTCGCCCTGCTGTTCGACTACATCCTGAAAGACGCCTCGATTGCCGACGCGATCAAAGCCCTGATCGGGCGTCTGCAGATTCCGTATCTCAAGGTCGCGCTGCTCGACAAGGATCTGTTTTCGAAGAAATCGCACCCGGCGCGCCGCCTGCTCGACGCGATGGCCGAGGCGGCGGTCGGGCTCGGCGACTCGACGCTCGCGCACGATGCGCTGTACACGAAAATCGCAGCCGTCGTCGCGCGCGTCATCGCGGAATTCGACAGCAATCTCGAGCTCTTCGAGGAGCTGCGTGCGGACTTCGAAGCGTTCCTGCAGGACGATCTCGCTTCCACACAGCGGCGCACCGAACTCTCGACGCGCTCGCTGCGTACGCGTGAAAAGGTCGTGATGGCGAAAATGGCCGTCGACGAGGCAGTGAGGCAGCGCCTCTATGGCGTCGACACCCGCGAATTCGTGCAGCAGTTCGTGCAGGATTACTGGCGTCAGATGCTGATCGTCACGCATGTCGAGGCCGGGCCCGAATCGGATACCTGGCGTGCCCAGCTCGAGGTGATCGACGAGCTCGTGTGGTCGGTGCAGCCGAAGGCGACGCCGGAAGAAAAGAAGGATTTGACGAGCCGTCTGCCGAAACTGTTGAAGGCGCTGCGCGCCGGCATGCACGAGCTCGAGATGGAGCCGGCCGTCTGCTCGAAGTTCCTGACCATGCTCGCGAGCGTGCACGTCGTCTCGGTCAAGCAGGTCGAGGAAGCGAGTCTCGCCGAGCGCAAACTCGTCAGGCGTGAGCAGCCACAAGAAGCGGCGCTCGCCACCGGGCACTCGGAAGAGGAATTCGTCAAACAGGCGCTGCAGCGGCTCTTCGCCCGCAAGTCGATCGAGGCCGAGGAACTCGACATCGACCTGTCCGCCTTCGAGGCGGCGCCCGCGATCGACGCAGTGGACGCCGGTCAGGTCGATGACGAAGCTCACGTCGAGGAGGTCATGCAGCTCGATCTCGGCGACTGGCTCGACCTGACGACCTCGGATGGAAGCTGCGTCCGCTCCCGTTTCACTTACATCAGCCCGGCGACCGGGCGTTATCTGTTCACCGATCGCCAGGGCAACAAGGCCTTCGATCTCGACTTCGACGAGCTCGTCGCCTTCTTCCGCCGCGGCGGAGCGGCACGCGTCGAGACCCGGCCGGATCCGCTGTTCGACCGCGCGATCGGTGAGCTGATGGGGCGCGTCGAACGGGTGGCCTGAGCGCCGGCCTGGCCGGTCGCGCAGCCTCTCCGCCTCTCTGCACCGGACACGCCTGCGCCGAATCGGCGGGGTG
Source organism: Gammaproteobacteria bacterium (assembly GCA_020851775.1). Lineage (GTDB taxonomy): Bacteria > Pseudomonadota > Gammaproteobacteria. Next base: position 8,254 of record JADZCB010000082.1, on the reverse strand, counting down.
TCCGGGAAACCTTCCTGATCACACCACCCTCGCTTGTCGCCCCTCCCCGGCGCATGCTGGCCGGAGCCGCCGACCTGCGTCCGAGGGGTCGGACACAAAAGTTTTTCCGGTAATGGTTGGCGGATCGCGGCATCCCGCCTTTTCGGCGTTCTGCGATGCGGGTCATACTTTGCGCCAGTGGCTGCGCCCCCAGTGGCAGCGGACCAAAGGGCTTAAAAGAACAAGCCGGGACCCGGTCACGGAGCCGGGTAACATGGAATAGACCAGGCAACCTCTGGAAAGGATCAGGCTATGAACAACATGAACAAGCTTTCACGGATCGCGCTCGGCGCCGCACTGTTCGGTGCCGCCAGCGTCGCCAGCGCCGCCACGGTCACCTTCTCCGCCATTGGCGATGCAGATGGTTTGACAGCCCTGTTCGACCCCGCGGCAAGCGTTGCCACCGGCAACACACTCGATCTGGGCGTCAATGCATTCACCGCCTCGGCAGCGGCGGGCCTGTTCACGCAGGCAACCGACACGATGACACTGACGATCACCGCGCCGGCGGGCTTCAAGATTACGAAGATCAGCTATTCCGAGGGCGGTACGGGATCCGCGTCGGGCGGCGGCGTGTCGTTCGCGGTGGCCTCCGTCATCGTCAACGGAAGTGCCGCCGAACCGATTGCCCGGGTGTTCGCGGGCGGCAGCGGCGGGTGGGACGCCGACACGAGTATTTCGTTCAGCGAAATCGTGACGTCTGCATCACTGTCCGTCACCAACACGCTTGCTGCTTTCGGTGGTGCAGGCGCCGCATCGATTACGAAGTCCTTCGCCAGTCTCTCGGCCGACATCGCCCCCGTGCCGGTGCCCCCGGCCGTGTGGATGCTCGGCTCGGCGATCATCGGCCTCGCGACCGTCGCTCGTCGCAAATCAGCCTGAGATCGTTCGTCATCGTCGAAAAGGCCGGGCACCGCCCGGCCTTTTCATTTCCGGCCTGTGCCTCTGCGCTGGCTCCTCCACCGCGCTTGCATCTATAGTCGGCGCGTCATTCCACGAAGACCCGCGCCGCGTCATGCCCGACCGGGCCAGCTCCGATCCCACCCCCATCGCTTCCGTCACCGGGCTCGAACTCGGCTATGGCGAGCATCGGGTCGTGACGGGTCTGGAGTTCGAGGTCGCGCGTGGGGAAATCTTCGCGATCATGGGAGCGAGCGGCGTCGGCAAGTCGACCCTCCTGCGCACGCTGGTCGGCCTCGCGCCGCCCGCCGCCGGCGCGGTCACGCTGTTCGGTGAGAATCCGTACGCGATGCCGGAACCCGCCCTCTTCGCGCTGCGCCGCCGGATCGGCGTCGCCTTCCAGGGTGGCGCGCTGCTGAACGCCCTGACGGTGCTGGAGAACGTCGAGCTGCCGCTCAAGCTCAACACGCGGCTCGACCGCGCGACGATCCGGATCATGGCGCATCTGAAGCTCGAGCTGCTGAACCTCCGCGAAATCGATCATCTCTACCCCTCGCAGCTTTCGGGCGGGATGGCCAAGCGCGTGAGTCTCGCCCGTGCCGTCGTGATGGACCCCGAACTCGTGTTCTTCGACGAACCCGCCGGCGGGCTCGACGCGCGCAATGCGGCCGAACTGGATACATTGATCGTCACGTTGCGCGCGGCGATGAACTGCAGCTTCGTCGTCGTCACCCACGCCCTCGACAGTGCATTCGCGATCGCCGACCGCCTGCTCGTGCTCGCCGACGGGCGTGCCCTGACCCTCGGCACCCCGAGCGAGGTGCGCGCGCTCGGCGACGAGCGCCTGACTGCACTGTTCGGGCAGACCGCCTCCGGCCAACGCGTGCCACGCGCGGCCTATCTCGACCGCCTGACCGCCGGCCTGTGAACCCGATGTCGACGTGGCTGCGACCACTCGCGCAGCTTGGCGCGATGGGGTTGTTCCTCGGGCAGACGCTGCGCGCGACGCGCGCGCGCACGGCGTGGAGCGGCACGTTCGCCGGACTGCTGGTGCGGATCGGTACCCGCTCGCTGATCCTCGTGCTGGCCGCCGGGTTCTGTGTCGGCGCGATGCTCGCCGTGCAGTTTCACGACACACTCACGCGCTTCGGCTCGCCGTCGATGCTCGGCGCCGCGGTCGCGTTGTCACTCGTACGCGAGCTCGGTCCCGTGCTGGCCGCCCTCCTGGTGCTCGGGCGTGCCGGCTCGGCACTGGCGGCGGAGATCGCCAGCATGCGCGGCTCGCAGCAGATCGATGCGCTCGCCTGCATGGGCATCGATCCGCTGGCCTATCTCGTCGTACCGCGACTGTTCGCCTGCGTGCTGTCGCTTCCGCTGCTCACCGCGGTCTTCGACGTGGCCGGGCTCGCCGGCGGCATGCTCGTCGGCGGGACGAGTTTCGGCAATCCGGTGCAACTCGTGCTCGACAGCGCCGCCAGCGGCGTCGACTTCGACGATGTCGTCATGGGCGTCGTCAAATCGCTCGTGTTCGGGCTGCTGATTGGCTGGATCTGCCTCGGTCGCGCGTTTCTTGCGCCCGCAGTGCGCGGCACCGACGATATCTCCCGTGTCAGCGCCGACGCCGTAGTGATAGCATCCCTCGCGATTCTCGGTGCCGATTACCTGCTGAGCGCACTGTTGCCGTGACTCCAGATCAGCCATCGTCGCATGCATTGGGCGTGGGTCTCCTGCTGCTCGCGGGGCTCGCCGCGCTCGCGTTTCTCGCCCTCGAACTCGGCGACGTCAGTCCGCCCTTCGCACATCACTACGAATTGCGTGCGCGCTTCGTATCGACCTCCGGTCTGCGCGAAGGCGCCTTCGTCGAAATCGCCGGCGTCCGTGTCGGTCAGGTCACGGCGATCGATCTCGACTCCGATGCCTACGAAGCCGTCGTCCGCATGCGTCTCGATCGACGCCTCTCGCTGCCGAGAGACGCGATTGCGTCGATACGGACGACGGGGCTGATCGGCGAGAAATTCGTCAAGATCACACCCGGCGGTGCGGACGAGAATCTGCCGCCCGGCGGCGAGATCGTCGACACCGAGTCCTCGATCAGCATCGAGGAGCTGATCAGCAAATACATTTTCGAGTCTGACAGCCGATGACCGCGCAACGGTCCTTGCTCGCCGGCCTCGTGCTGCTGTTGTGGGCGGCCGGCGCGGCGCGCGCCGCCGAGCCCGGACCGAGAGCCGTCGTGCGCGAAACCATAGACGCGGTGCTCGGGATTGCGCGCAGCGAAGGCGCATCTGCAGCGCGACGCGACGCTGCGTTTGCGGTCGTGAAGCGGCATTTCGATTTCGAGGCGATGTCGCGCCGCGTGCTGGCCACGCATTGGGCGGTCGCGTCGGCCGACGCGCGCACCCGTTTCGTCGGACTGTTTGCCGAGCTGCTGGCGCGCACCTACTGGCGGCGGATCGCGAACTACCGCGGCGGGTCGGTCGAGTTCGTCGCGGAGCGTGTCCGTGACGATGGTTACGCGACGGTCGCGACGCTGGTGCATACCGACACCACGGCAATTCCCGTCGACTACCGCCTGCAACGGACCGCGACGGGCTGGCAGGCCTACGATGTCACGATCGAGCAGATCAGCCTCGTGCGCAATTACCGCGGCAGCTTCCAGGACATCGTGCACAAGCACGGCATCGCGGGTCTGCTGCAGCAGATGGAGAGCCGGATCGCGCAACTGCCGGCCGAATGAGACGCGGCGGAACCCGGAATCTACGGCCCGCAGGGCCTACGGAGTCGCGTGTGCCGCGCGATGCTTCGCGATCCTGCCTTCGAGATCACGCAGCAGGCCATCCATGCCTTCCGCCTTGACGATCGCGTCGAAGGTGTTGCGGTAATTGTTGACGAGACTGACGCCCTCGATGACGACGTCGTAGGCGTACCAGGTACCGTCGTTGTTCTTCAGCTTGTAGTCGACCGGCACGCGGGTCGAGTCGGTGACGACCGCGGTATTGACGACGGCGCGATCGCCGCGCACGGTCTCCTGTATCACCTCGACGTGCTGGTTCGTGTGCGATTCGATCTTGGCGCGGTAGGTCTCTTCGAGGTACTGCGAGAAGAATTCGACGAACTGGCGTTTCTCCTCCTTGCTCGCAGCCCGCCAGTTTCGCGCCAGGACGCTCTGCGACATGCTGCGGAAATCGAAGCCTTCGTCGATGATCGTGCCGACGCGCTGCCATTTCTCCTCGCGAGTCGCATCTCCGGCGTGCAGCACCTCGATGATCGCATCGATCGTGGCCTGTACGCGCTGCGTCGGTGTCTGCATCGCGGCGGCAGCGACACCGCCGGCGAACAGCACGAACGTGCAGAGCATCCGGCGCCAGCCTGCCGTGATTTTTGTGCGGCACCGGATCGGGGAGTGGGTCATCGCGTCGTGCATCTGCTGTGCTCCGCTGCGTTCGTGAAAGGGGGCGCCATCTCAGCCTTGGCTGACCTGCACGCCGATGACGATGCGATCGTCGCCGATTTCGAATTCCTCACATAGATCGCCGACCGGCTGCGCACTCTCGGTGAGCCCGCTCGCGAGCACTTCGCCGGCGATGTACCGATCCTGCGCGCGGATGGCCACGGCGACCGCGGGTGCGGTCTGGTACTGGACGTCGATACGGGCCGTCAGCGCGAGATCGAGTGTCTTGCGCATCGTCTGGATGCAGCGCACCGCCTCACGGGCGAGCCCCTGCTGCCGGAGTTCGTCGGTCAGTTCGGTATCGAGCGCGACCGTCACCACGCCTTCCTGCGCGACCAGCCAGTTGCCGATTTCCTCGCTCTGGATGTCGACGTCCGCAAGCTCGATCGTGATCGGCGCGCCGTCGACGACGAGTTCACAGGTGCCGCGCGCGATGAAGTCCGCGATCCGCTCGTTGTCGAGCGCCGCGATCGCGGCCGCGGCGGCCTTCATCTGCTTGCCGAGGCGACCGCCGAGGCGCTTGAAATTGGCTTTCGCCGATCGGCGTACGAGACCGCCCGCATCCTCGATCATCTCGAGCGAACGCACGTTGACTTCGTCCAGGATGATGTCGCGGACGGCGGCGAGCGCCTGCGCATCGACGCCGCCGGGCCCGGCGACGAGCAGAATGCGTGACAACGGCTGGCGCACATTGATGCCGGCGCGATTGCGCAGCAGCAGCGTCAGCGATACGACGCTGCGCGCGAGTCCCATGCGCGCTTCGAGCGCCGCGTCGACCAGGGCCGCATCGACGACCGGAAAGGCCGACATGTGCACCGACGGGGCGGACTCGCGCCCGCTGGTGTCGTTCAGCGATCGGTAGAGCCACTCGCCGAAGAACGGCGCGATCGGACTCATCAGTTTCGCGACCGCGACGAGACACTCGAAGGTCGTCTGGTAGGCACAGCGCTTGTCGTGCTCGCTCGCGCCGCCCTTGCGGGCCGCCCAGAAACGGCTGCGCGAACGACGGATGTACCAGTTCGACAGCTCCTCGACGAAGGTCTCGACGGCGCGCGCGGCGCGCGTCGCATCGTACCCGTCGTACGCCTCGTCGACCGCGACTATCGTCGAATTGAGCCGGCTCAGAATCCACTGATCGAGTTCGGTGCGCTGCGCGCCCGGCACGCTCGGCTCACCCGCATCGAAACCGTCGATGTTCGCGTAGCTCGAGAAGAACTTGTAGACGTTCTCGAGCGTGCTGAAGAACTTGTTGCGCGTCTCGAGCAGGCCGCGCGGTGAGAACTTCATGTTGTCCCACGGCGGCGAGTTGCTCATCATGTACCAGCGCACGATGTCGGCGCCGTGCTCGGCGACGACGGCGAAGGGATCCACGGTGTTGCCGCGCGACTTCGACATCTTCTCGCCCTTCTCGTCGAGAATGAGTCCGTTGACGACGCAGTTACGGAAGGACACGCCGTCCATCACCAGCGTCGCAATCGCGTGCAGCGTGTAGAACCAGCCGCGCGTCTGATCGACCCCTTCGCAGATGAAGTCGGCCGGGAAGCTCTTCTCGAAGACTTCCTTGTTCTCGAACGGGTAATGCCACTGCGCGTAAGGCATCGCGCCGGAATCGAACCACACGTCGAGCACGTCCGGCACGCGACGCATCGTGCCGCCGTCCGGCGCGGGCCAGGTCAGGTCGTCGACGAACGGCCGGTGCAGGTCGAGTGCATCGTCCGCCGGCAGCGCGTCCCCGCATTTCTCACGCAGTTCCGCGATCGAGCCAATCACCTCGAAATGGCTCGATCCGGGCGCGTCCGACACCCAGATCGGCAACGGCGTGCCCCAGTAACGCTTGCGCGACAGCGCCCAGTCGACGTTGTTCTCCAGCCAGTTGCCGAAACGTCCGTCGCGGATCGCGGCCGGGTGCCAGTTGATCGTGCGGTTGAGCGCGACGAGGCGATCGCGTACGGCCGTCGTGCGGATGAACCAGCTCTCGACCGGATAGCTCATCAGCGGCGTGCCCTTGCGCCAGTCGTGCGGATAGTTGTGCAGATAGGAATCCTGTCTGAACAGCAGACCGCGCGTCTGGAGATCGCGGTTGATGATGCGGTTCGCGTCCTTGAACCACTGGCCTTCGACGAGCGGCGTGCCGGGCAGGAATCTGCCGTCGGGCCCCATCGGATTGACGAGCGGCAAGCCTTCCTGACGGCCGACCTCGTAGTCCTCGGCGCCGAAGGCCGGCGCGATGTGCACGATGCCGGTGCCGTCCCCGGTCGACACGTAATCGGCGACGACGACGCGCCACGGCGCGCCCGCAGCCGCTACGTCGGGGAGCGTGTAGAGACGTGCATAGCGGCGACCGACGAGCGCGGTTCCCGGCATCGTCTCCAGCACTGCGTAATTTTGCTTCAACACATCGAGCCGGGCTTCGGCGAGGATCAGCGTCTCGTCGCCGAGCCTCACCTTCGCGTATTGGATGTCGGGCCCGACGGCGAGCGCGACGTTCGACATCAGCGTCCAGGGTGTCGTCGTCCACGCCAGGAAGCTGGTGCCGGGTTCGTCGTCGAGCGGGAAGCGCACGTAGACGCTCGGATCGGTGACTTCCTTGTAGCCGAGGCTGACCTCGTGTGACGACAGCACCGTACCGCTGCCGGGGCTGTACCACTGGATCTTGTGGCCTTTGTAGAGCAGGCCGCGCTCGTGGATGCGCTTGACGAGCCACCAGACCGATTCGATGTACGAAGTGTGGTAGGTGACGTACGGATCATCGAGATCGACCCAGTAGCCGATGCGCTTCGTCAGCTCGTCCCAGTCGGCCGTGTAGCGGTTGACGCTGTCCCGACAGGCGCGATTGAACTCGGCGATGCCGAAGGCCTCGATCTGCGCACGGCCGTCGAGGCCGAGCGCCTTCTCGACTTCGATTTCCACCGGCAGGCCGTGCGTGTCCCAGCCCGCCTTGCGATAGACCCGATAGCCCTTCAGCGTCTTGTAGCGGCAGAACAGATCCTTGATGGTGCGGCTCAGGACGTGATGAATGCCGGGCCGCCCGTTCGCGGTCGGCGGCCCTTCGTAGAAGCTGAAGCCGGGCGCATGTTCACGCTCGGCGACACAGCGTTCGAAGATGCGCGCCTCGTCCCACCATGCGAGCACGTCGCGTTCGAGAGCGGGCTGGGACAGGGATTTGATTTCGGGAAAGCGCGGGGCGTTGACTGGCGGCATGACTGGTCCGGCGGCCGGGGCGACGCGCGCCGCCCGCCTGCATAACGTTGGGATTCGATCGGGCGGGATTATACCCCAGCGATCGGGAAGGTCGGTGCGCCACCCCGGGCTGCGGGTGATGCGCCCGCCGGCTATGCTAACGGCGGTCTTACGACATCGGAGCACCCTGGTGAGCGAAAGCCTCGTCCTGGAATTCCTCGCGTTCGTCGAAGGGCAGCATCGCCAGTCCTTGCCCCAACTGCTCGACCGCATCCTGATGCAGTCACGCAAGCTGACGAAGGCCGAAGCCGGCACCATCTTCGTCGTCCGCCGCCGTGCCCGCGAGCGCTGGCTCGAGCCCGCCCAGGTCCAGAACGACGCGATTGCGGTCACGCGTCGCGACTTCGTGGTACCGATCGGGCCGGGCACGATCGCGGGCTATGTCGCGCACCGCGGGCGCACGGTGCGCCTCGACGACGTCTACACGATTCCGGCCCGCAGTCCGTACCGCTTCGATCCGTCGCGTGAGCATCCGCGCTACAAGACACGTTCGATGCTGTGCTTTCCGCTGAAGAATTTCGATGACGAGGTGATCGGCGTCGTCCAGCTCATCAACTGCCGCGCGCCCCGCCGCCGCACGCCGGTGCCGTTCCCGCCTGATGCCGAGGACTTGATCACTCCTAT
>JADZCB010000081.1 GCA_020851775.1 Gammaproteobacteria bacterium | reverse complement strand
GGTTCCGTCATTAGAATGACGGCATGAATGCTTCCTCCGTCCTCCATCGCGAATGCCCGCTGTGCCGGCGTGACAACGTCCGAGAGCCGATCCTGAGCTCCTACAGTCCGACCGACTGGGATTTGAAACAGTGTCCGGCGTGTGGTTTCGTCTACCTCGAAAGCATTCCGGACTACGCGCAGACCGCGCAGACGCTCGCCTGGGATCACACGTTCGTCGCCTGGCATGCCGAACGCGATCGCGCGCCGGCGCAGCAGGTGCTGTCGAGGATCGGGCGCAACATCCGGCTCGGTACGCATCTCGTGCGCAAGCGCCGGCGCATGGACGAGATGATCGCCGCGCTGGCGGCGCCGGGGCCGGTGCTCGACGTCGGCTGCGGCAAAGGCTCGCAGCTCGCGAAACTACCGCCGCAGTTCATCCCCTACGGTATCGAGATCTCGCCCGGCCAGGCAGAAATCGCCCAGCGCATGGTCGCGAGCCGCGGGGGCGCGATCCGCGTGACGCCGGGTGCCACCGGTCTGCACGAGTTTCCACCCGGTTTCTTCACGGGCATCATGATGCGCTCGTATCTCGAGCACGAAAGCCGGCCGCGTGAAGCATTGGAAGGCGCCGCGCAGGCGCTCGCTGCCGATGGCGTCCTGATCATCAAGGTGCCGAATTACGGCAGCGTGAACCGTCGCCTGTTCGGACGCCGCTGGTGCGGCTTCCGCTTTCCCGACCACATGAACTATTTCACGCCCGCCACGCTGGCCCGGCTGTGCACCGAATGCGGACTCGCCGTGCGCGAGTTCGCCTGGCTCGATCGCCTGCCGACCAGCGACAACATGTGGCTCGTGGCGCAGCGCGCTTGTCGAAAGCCGGCTTCCCTGTCGGCACACGTGACGAATCGAGCCATGTAGCCGGGCGTAAATCCGCGCCGGCCGAAGCTGACGAGGCTGGGCGACGGCGCGCGGGGTCGGCAGCCGCCAGTGATCGACATTCACGCCGAGCCATGTGGCCGCTCCAGGCACGGAGAACACCGAGAAGGAAGGAGGCGTGTGCTCCGTGGCCGCACGAAGCGTGAGTTCGTCAGGACCGCGAGAAGCGCTGCCGGGATTCAGCCGGTCTTCAGCCAGTAGAGCGTGACGGGATCCTGGATGCCCTTGAGCGTCGCCGAGCCGAGTTCGATCGGCGCTACGCCGTCCGGCAATGCGCCCTGCGCGCCGATTTCAGCGAGCGCCGCCTGCGAGCACATCAGGCGATCCATGCGCGGGAAGGCGACGACGTCGTCCGGGAAGGCCTCGCGCTGTACGCCCTCGATGCGGAACGTGATGTTGACGTCGTTGCCATGGATGTCCTGGCCGCCGGTCGAGATGCCCCAGGTTTCTCCGCAGTGGAGCGCGATGCGGTAGTGAATCGGCTCGTTCGCGGTGCGCGCGTTGCGCAGAGTCAGGCGCTTTTCGATTTCCAGCGCTGCGCCCAGCGCCTTCGCGCCGGACGGGAAGGTCGCCAGGAAACCGTCTCCGGTGCCTTTCAGAAAACGCATCGAATGCTCGGCCAGCACCGGATCGCAGATCTGCATCAGACGCTGCTTCAGGTGGAAGGCCATGTGATCGTTCTGGTTCGCGATGCGCGAAGATTCGCAGAGATCGAAGACGAGGATGGCCTCGGTGCGCTTGACGAGGTGACCGGCCGGAATGATGACGGACTTGTCCCATTCTTCGTCGACCTGGTACTCGATGCGCGCGCTCCAGTCGGCGAGGCGGATGACGGCCGGGAGCTTCAGTTCTGTCTTGCCCGCGAGCCGGGTCCACTGTTCGCCCTGCTTGAGGAAGGAACCGTTGCGGCTGCTGTCCTCGGCGAAGTAGCGGTCGCCTTCCTTGCTGAGCGTGAGGTGCAGGCGCGACACTTGGTTGTGTTTCAGCACCAGTTCGTTGTCGGTATGCCGCCCGATCCGGACCGTACCGTGCGCAAACGAGCGTGCGGTCTGACCGCCGCGCTCGAGGTCTGTGAGGCGAATTTCCCAGCCCATGCAATCTCGGGATAAGTGCTTGCTTGAATTTGAAAAACGCCGGCTTGTCTACTATAGGGGGCACGGCGCGCGATGTGAACCGTTCCGCACTCTCCGGTCGACCCGCGAGAAATCGCGGCCACCACGAAACGTCGCGGGTCAGCTATCGGCCCAGGCGCCGGAAACTTGCGTCGATGCCATCGCAAGCCGATGAATCTCGTGAGCTTCCTGCGCCGGCAACGGCGCTGGCACGGCGTTTGAGCGTGACAGGCAGCGCCGGACATTTCCGACGCCGGGTTGCCGGCCCCCTGCTGGCCCGACTGGAGGTCTACTCATGCGTCATTTCATCATTGCCCTGGTTCTTGCCGCCAACGCGCCATTCGCGGCGGCTGCGGGTTTCATGCCGTGGACCGACGTGTTCGCCCGCTACGACGCGAACGGCGACGGCGGGGTGAGCATGGACGAAGCGAAGGATCGCAAGCTCGGCGAGAGTTTCGTCGGCTTTCAACCGTTCATGGTCGACCACTTCGCAGACCTCGACGTCAACGCCGACGGCAAGGTCACGGCAGAAGAACTGAAGGCCATGCAGCAGTCGAAGGCCTGGGACGACAAGCAGATGGTCAACCAGTTCTACAAGAACACGGGCTTCATGGCCACCAATCCCGAGAACCAGTGAACTGCCGGCGCCAGGCCGGCGAACATGGCTGACGAGGAGTTCGCGCGGCGCGCTTGCATCGGCATTCTGGCCGCGCTGATCGCGGCAGCGCGGCGCCGCGCTTCAGGTAGCGGGGCGCCGGATGCCGAGCTTGCGCAGTCGGGAGCGGAGCGTGCTGGGCTCCAGGCCGATCACGGCAGCGGCTCCGCGCGGCCCCTCGATCACCCAGCCGGTCTGCGCGAGCACCGCACGCAGGTGCGCGGCCTCGACGTCGACGAGCGCAGCGGACGCTGCAGCCACCACACCGCGGGCGTCCGGGATTGACGGCGCATTCAGCGCTTCGACCGACACCAGCTCACCGGTGGCGAGCACGGCAGCGCGCTCGACGACGTTCTGGAGTTCGCGCACGTTGCCGGGCCACGCGTAGCCACGCAGTCGCTGCCATGCGACTGCGTCGAAGTCGCGCAGGCTGCGCCCCAGCTTGCGTGCCTGGTGGGCAAGAAACTCGCGCGCAAGCAGCTCGACGTCGTCGGCGCGCTCGCGCAGCGGCGGAACGCGTAACGGAAAGACGTTGAGGCGATAGTAGAGATCAGCGCGAAAACTGCCCGCCGCGACCATCGCGAGCAAGTCGCGGTTGGGTGCCGCGATCACGCGCACGTCGACGCGCAAGGGGCACGTGCCGCCGACGCGTTCGAACTCCTGCTCCTGCAGTACGCGCAGCAGCTTGGCCTGGGCCGCGAGCGTCAGCTCGCCGACCTCGTCGAGAAACAGCGTGCCGCCGTCGGCGCGTTCGAAGCGACCCTTGCGCTGGGCGGTGGCGCCCGTGAACGCACCTTTCTCGTGACCGAACAATTCGCTTTCGATCAGTTCGCCGGGCAGGGCCGCGCAATTCAACTTGACGAGCATCGCGTCGGCACGGCGCGACTGCTGGTGAAGCGCGTGCGCTACGAGTTCCTTGCCGGTGCCCGTTTCACCGATCACGAGCACCGTGGAATCGGCGACCGCCACGGCTGCGATCGCCTTGCGCAGGCGTCGCATCGAGGGTGCATCGCCCAGCAGCCCGGCCGCCGGTGGGCGTGCCTCGCCGAGCAGGAAACGCTGCGTCTGCCGCAGCCGATCGATCTCCGTCCGCGCCCGTTCGCGCTCCTCGACGTCGCGCACGATGAGGACGCGACGTCCTTCGTGCGGAGGCTCGAGTACCGCGATGGTCCACTCGACGGCGAACTCGCTGCCGTCGTGGCGTCGCCCCGTGTGCAGCGACGGCGCGCCCCCGCGGCTCGCGCCGCTGGCGGCCTGCAGCGCGTCGTGCCAGTCGCGGCTCGCGTAGCGGCTGAACGACAAGCCGCGCGCCTGCTCGACCGTGCAGCGAAAGATGGCCTCGGCGGCAGGATTGAACGTGTCGACGACGAGCCCTGCGTTGAGGGTCACGATGCCGTCCGGTGCGCTGGCGATCACGTTGGCCAGGCTCCGCTCGCTCGCCTTCAGCGCTTCCTCGGCGCGCAGGCGCAGCAGTTCGGCGCCGGCACGGGCACCGAAGATACGGAATACCGCGATGTCGCGCGGAGTGTGCGACATCGGCCGCGTGTCCATGATCGCGAGATGCCCCAACACACGCCGCCCGCGATCGAGCAGCGGCACGGCCATGTAGCTGCGTATGCCGAGATCGGCGAGTTCGGGTTCATCCGGAAAGAGCGCGGCGACCCCATCGTGATAGCAGTGCACTTCGCCATCGAGCACGGTTGCGCACGGCGTGCCCGCCAGTGCGTACTCGATGTCGGCGGCGTAACGCTCGCCATCCCACCAGGCGAGCACGCGGGCACGCGTGCAGTCCGCCGAGAAGGAGGCGATGAAGACATAGCGGACGTGTAGGACCTCGGCGAGCGGGGCGAGCAGCGCTTGCAGGAAGTCACCGCCGGTCGCGGCGGCAGTGGCTTCCGCAATGCGGCGGAAGAGGCCGTCGGTATTGAAATTGTCGTCGCTGCGCACCTTGGGACTCCGGCACGAACGAGCCTTCGACAGCAGACCGGCGGCGTGGTTGCGCCGGGCTCCGGGGCAGCCACCACGGCCACCCCGGCGTGAACCTGGTCAGGGGTGCACGATCACGCCGCGCGCGTTCTTGCCCTTTTCCATGTCTTCGAAGGCCTGCGGCGCCTGGTCGAGCGTATACGTGCGCGTGACGAGGCGGTCGAGATCGAGTTTCCCGGCTTTGTAGAGGTCCAGGTACATCGGGAAGTCCGCCTTGAAGTTCGCACTGCCGTACATGCAGCCCTTGATGGTCTTGGACGTGAACGGAAGAATCGCCGCATTGACCGAAAAGCGATCGTCGAGGCGACCGACACCGACGAGTACCGCGACGCCGTTCTTGCGCGTCGCCTTGATGCACTGTTCGATGACCTTGCTGTGGCCGACGACGTCGAACGCGTAATCGACGCCGATGCCACCGGTCAGGGCCTGAATCTGCTTCACGAAATCGCCCTGCGGGTCGACGACGTCGGTAGCCCCGAATTCCTTTGCCATCGCCATCTTCTCGGCCGAGAGATCGCAGGCGATGATTTTTGTGGCGCCGGCGATGCGTGCGCCCTGGATCACGTTGAGGCCGACCCCACCGCAACCGAACACGGCGACCGTGCTGCCCGGCTTCACCTCCGCCGTGCGGATTGCCGCGCCGGCACCGGTCGTCACGCCGCAGCCGACGAGTGCGGCGGCCTTGAAATCGAAGGACTTGTCGATCGCCACGACGCACGCCGCCGGCACCACCGCGTACTCGGCCATGATGCCGACGAACGACATCACGAAAATGCGCTGACCATCCTTGTGCACGCGGGTCGTGCCGTCGAACAGATTGCCGTCCTGCTTGGCACCGGAGCACAGGTAAGGCTCCTGGTGCAGGCAGTAGAAGCAGCTTCCGCAGTTCGGGATGAACGAGACGACGACATGGTCGCCGGGCTTGACGTTCGTGACGCCTTCACCGACCTGGTCGATGATGCCGGCGCCCTCGTGACCAAGCACGACCGGGAACGGGCTCGGAATCGTGCCATTGATCACCGACAGATCCGAATGACACACGCCGGTCGCTTTCATCCTGATCAGCACTTCGCCGGCTTTCGGCGGATCCAGGTTCACGCTGACGACACTGAATTCATTGAGTTTGCTGGCGACGACGGCCTTCATGCGGCGACTCCTTCGAGGCGATTGACGGACAGGGGAGGGGAACGAATTGGCCGAGCATAGCATGCCCGCCCGCAGACGGACCCGCAGCGGGCGGTCGAGGATCAGGGGTCGCGTACCGCTGTCGCAGGCTGCGACAGCGGGGCGGTGTCGCGATCCGATGCCGCGTCTGGCTGCGGCGAAGATCCGCGATCAGCGAAACGTGTAGGACACGAAGGTCTCGACGACGACCTGGATCCGGTTGTGGCCGTAGACTTCGCGTGCCGCAGCGTCCGGGGCCGCGACCGCCAGGCCGGCGAAGTAGAACAGCCGGTCGCTCGGGGTGTATTCGAACGAGAAGTTGATTTCGTCGGCCCAGTCCGTGCTGCCCGTCGGCAGCCCGAAATACTGCGGCGTGTCGAGCGAGTGATGGTAATACCAGAAGCCGAAGGCGCTGCGTGCGGTCGGAAACACCTTGAGCTTCGCCATGTGGGTACGCTGGTTCTGCATGAACAGGTGAAACTCGCCGGTGATTTCGCCCTGATACCAGGTGTCCCAGTCGCGCTTGAAAATCGTGAAGGCGAAGCCGCGGTATTCCTCGAGCGCCGAGGTACCGCGCTCGTCGCCGGAGAAAAACGCATAGCGATAGTGGAGGCGTGGCTTCCACGGCAGCTCGGTGAACTGCCACGTCGGCTCGATGTACCACGCATCGGCATCCACCTCGGCCCCGGTGCGCTCGACTTCACCGCCCTGGTGCACGTATTCGCCGTAGAGCCTGCCTTGCGGCAGCGTCGGCCAGTGCAGATCGGCGCCGCGCACGCCGATGGCCTCGAGACCGTCGAAACCGATCACGCCGTTGTCGTCGAAGATCTCGAAGTACATGAAACCGAGCCGTCCCCAGCGCTCGCTGCTCGAGTTCTCGATATTGATGCCGGCGACGCGGCTGTCACCGAGATCGCCGTCGGTCCGCAGCCAGAACAGATCGCCGCGCACGGGATCGGTATTGACCTTGAGGACGCCGGTATTGCGCCAGGCGGTGAAGCCGCCGGTCCAGTACTGACCGTTGTCGTGACCCTGGTTGAAGTTGCCGTCGCCGATGATGAAACCGTCGCCGACGGAGAATTCGCGCCCGCCGTAGGAAAGGTCGAAAATCTCGTTGCGCCAGCCGACATAGGCCGCATCGGTATCGACGACCTGGTCGCCGCTGCGGGCGAACTGGCCCGACAGTTCACCATCGAGCGTCGTTGTCGCGGCGACCACCGTCAGCCCACCGTACAGCGTCGACGCCGGCAGCGTGTATTCGACGCCGAGGCCCGGTTTCACGGCCATCTGCAGATCCTCGCGTGAGGTCTCGCCGACCGGCGTCAGTGAACCGAAACCCTGTACGGCGCCGAGGCCGAAGTTGATGTTCTCACCATGGCGGAATCCCGCACGCACATTGAGTTCGCCCGTCGCGACGAGACCGTTGCGCGCGAAGAGTTCATACGCGGGTGCGGCAGCGGCCACAAGCGTGCACGCAGAGGTGACACAGAGGCGGGTGGCAAATCTCACGATGCTGAACTCCCGATGGACTCGTCTGCATCATACGTAGCCGACGTCGGGCCTGAAACAGGGTCGGCCGCCGCGGCATGCCGTGCGCCATCGGCGGCTTCCCGCACCCCCAGTCAATCGTTGCTGCGGGCGTGGCGTGCATCGAAGAAGTCGAGCCAGGCCTGCCAGCGTGCGGCATCCGACCGAAACTTCGGATGATCGAAACGCGCGACGAGAAAGCCCGCATCGTACTCGATGCAATCGACGAGCTTGAGCTGGGTCTTGTACGTCTGCTTCTGTTCGTCGGCGACCTGCTTCGGGGCGATCTCGGACCACAGTTTCGCTGCGCGCAAGGCCCCGAGCGTCGCGGTGACGTCGAAGTTGCCGCCGCTGCCGGGCGGTGTGCCGATGTACAGGCTGCCGTTTCGCTTGTCACCCGGATCGAACGTGAGCACGTGGTGATCGATGATTTCTTCTTTGCTCAACATGGCGTATCTCCTGCGCGATGGTCATCGGAGCACCCTTGCGCTTAACGTGACTTGCCGAACAGCGAGCCGAGCAGACCGCGCACGACCTGACGTCCGATCTGGCTGCCGACGGAGCGCACGACGCTCTTGATCAGCGCCTCCCCCGTCGACTGCCGTTGATACCCTCCGCGCGGCCGCGGGGCGGAATCCCCGTCGTCACGCGCCGTTTCGCGTGCCGGACGTGGTGGCGCCGCGGCCGGGCCGGCGGCTTCGCTGCGTTCGGCCGCGCGCTGAGTCAGCCGTTCGTGTGCCGAGTCGCGGTCGACGACCGTCGCATAGCGCTCGCGCAGCTCGCTCGCCTCGAGCAGTTCCTGGCGACGCTCGGCCGTGATCGGCCCGATCTGTGAGCCCGGCGGTTTGATCAATGTGCGTTCGACCGGCGTCGGCTGGCCCTTCGCATCCAGTGTCGACACCAGTGCCTCTCCCGTCGCCAGTTCCGTGATCGCCTGCGCCGTGTCGAGCCCCTCTTTCGCGCGAAAGGTCTCGGCGACGACTCGCACGGCTTTCTGATCCCGCGGCGTGAACGCCCGCAGCGCGTGCTGGATCTTCAGCCCGAGTTGGCCGAGCACTGTCGTCGGAATGTCGAGCGGGCTCTGCGTCACGAAGAACACGCCGACACCCTTCGAACGGATGAGTCGTACGACCTGTTCGATCTTGTCGACCAGCGATTTCGGGGCGCCCTTGAACAGCAGATGCGCCTCGTCGAAGAACAGCACGAACAGCGGCTTGTCGGCGTCACCGCGTTCCGGCAGTTCCTCGAACAGCTCCGACAGCAGCCAGAACAGGAAACACGCGTACAGATGCGGCGATTCCGCTGCGAGCTTCGTCGCGTCGAGCAGGTTGATGACACCGCGGCCGTCCGGTGTCGTGCAGATCAAATCGGTGAGCGCGAGCGCCGGCTCACCGAACACGACGTCGGCCCCCTGTTCCTCGAGCACGAGCAGACTGCGCTGGATCGCCGCGATGCTGGTGGACGACAGGTTGCCGTACTTCAGTTTCAGCGCCGCGGCGTTTTCGCCGACCCAGACGAGCATCGAGCGCAGATCGGCGAGATCGAGCAGCAGCAGGCCGTCGTCGTCGGCGATCTTGAATGTCGCATAGAGGACGCCGGTCTGGGTGTCGTTCAGATCGAGCAGGCGGGCGAGCAGCAGTGGCCCCATCTCGGACACCGTCATGCGGATCGGCACGCCGGTCCGGCCGAACAGATCCCACAATGCAACCGGGTTGCCGGCAAAGGCAGGCGCCGGCAGGCCGAGCGCATCGAGGCGTTCGGCGAGCTTCGGCGTGAGCCGGCCGGCGTCGGCGATTCCGGACAGATCGCCCTTGATGTCGGCCGTGAACACCGGCACGCCGAGCTGCGACAGTCCTTCGGCCAGCACCTGCAGCGTCACGGTCTTGCCGGTCCCCGTCGCGCCGGTCACGAGGCCGTGCCGGTTCATCATCGCCGCCAACTGCGCGATCTCGCGACCGTCCGAGGTCGCACCGATGACGAGCGCGCTGGCGTTCATCGCGGCGTCTCAGGCTTTCGCGAGCGGCTTGTATTTCAGGCGTTGCGGCTGATCCGCATCCGTGCCGAGCCGGCGCTTGCGATCGGCCTCATACTCCTGGTAGTTGCCGCCGAACCACACGACCTGGCTGTTGCCTTCGAAGGCGAGGATGTGTGTCGCGATACGATCGAGGAACCAGCGATCGTGCGAAATCACCAGCACGCAGCCGGGAAAGGTCAGGATCGCTTCCTCTAGCGCGCGCAGCGTCTCGACGTCGAGATCGTTGGTCGGCTCGTCGAGCAGCAGCACGTTGCCGCCGGCCCGCAGCACCTTCGCGAGGTGGACACGGTTGCGCTCGCCACCGGACAGATCGCCGATGCGCTTCTGCTGATCCTGACCGGAGAAATTGAATCGCCCGACATAGCCGCGCGACGGCGTCTGGTACTGGCCGATCTGCAGGATGTCCTGGCCATCCGAGATCTCCTGCCACACGGTCTTCGCGGGATCGAGCGCGTCGCGTGTCTGGTCGACACAGGCAATCTGCACGGTGTCGCCGATGCGGATGCTGCCGCTGTCCGGCTGTTCCTGGCCCGTCAGCATGCGGAAGAATGTCGATTTGCCGGCCCCGTTGGCGCCAATGATGCCGACGACCGCGCCCGGCGGCACGCTGAGCGAGAGATTGTCGATCAGCAACCGGTCGCCGTAGCTCTTGCACAGATCGCCGACCTCGATGACGAGATCGCCGAGACGCTGGCCGGGCGGAATGTACAGCTCGTTGGTTTCGTTGCGTTTCTGGAATTCCTGCGAGGCGAGTTCCTCGAAGCGGGCGATGCGCGCCTTGCTCTTGGCCTGGCGCCCTTTCGGATTCTGGCGCACCCATTCGAGCTCCGCCTCCATCGACTTGCGATGCGCGGACTGCTGCTTCTCTTCCTGTTCGAGCCGTTTCTCCTTCTGTTCGAGCCAGGAGCTGTAATTGCCTTCCCACGGAATGCCCATGCCGCGATCGAGTTCGAGGATCCAGCCGCAGACGTTGTCGAGGAAGTAGCGATCATGGGTGACGGCGACGACGGTGCCCGGAAACTCCTCGAGGAAGCGCTCGAGCCACGCGACGGATTCGGCGTCGAGGTGATTGGTCGGTTCGTCGAGCAACAGCATGTCGGGCTTCGACAGCAGCAGACGGCACAGTGCGACCCGGCGGCGCTCGCCCCCCGAGAGCTTCGTCACGTCCATGTCCCACGGCGGCAGGCGCAGCGCGTCGGCGGCGCGTTCGAGCGTGCGATCGAGTTCCCACAGGCCGGCGCTGTCGATCTGATCCTGCAGTTTGGCCTGTTCCTCCAGCAGCGCGTTCATTTCGTCGTCGCCCATCGGCTCGGCGAATTTCATGCTGATTTCATTGAAGCGATCGAGCAGGGCCTTGCCGGCCGCCACGCCTTCCTCGACATTGCCGCGTACGTCCTTGGCCGGATCGAGTTGTGGTTCCTGCGGCAGGTAGCCGATGTTCAGGCCCTTCATCGGCGTCGCCTCGCCGATGATGTCCTTGTCGACGCCGGCCATGATCCGCAGCAGCGTGGACTTGCCCGAGCCGTTCAGACCGAGCACGCCGATCTTGGCGCCCGGGAAGAACGACAGCGAAATATCCTTGAGAATGTGACGCTTCGGCGGCACGACCTTGCCGACCCGATGCATCGTGAATACGTATTGAGCCATGGTGTTGAATCGCGCCCGGTGGGTAAAACCGTATTATCCGCATCGGCGGCAGGGGCACAACGAGCGCGGCAGCGGGTCTGCGACCGTGCCTGAACGCACGACGAGCGACATCGGCACAGCATGCGCCAGAGACAGATCACGGTGGTCAGGTCGCGCTCGCCCCCTGGTGCCTGCGGCCCGAGCCCGGGAAGCTCCGGGTTGGGGCCATTCGCGGACGATGCCTATAATCCCGTGCCCCCTGATCCGGGGATTGCCTTCCCATCACGAGCAAGCAGATGACATACGGAATCCTTTCTTTCGGTGCGTACGTGCCGACCCTGCGCCTCGCGCGCAGCGCGATAGCCGACGCCGTGTCCTGGGCCGTGCCCGGGGTCAAGGGGCT
>JADZCB010000080.1 GCA_020851775.1 Gammaproteobacteria bacterium | reverse complement strand
TGGAGATCAGTCATCTGAGCCTCTGAGAGGGCGAACCGGGCAAGTCGTGTCGCCGCCTGGAATGGTCGCAATGGCCACAGAGAACACCGGGAACACAGAGAAAACAATTGAGAGGTAACGTCCGCAGCGCGAGTGCCGCTGATGGCGCGATCGTTGCCAAGACTCAGCCCATTCTCTCGATCTCTCGGTGTTCTAGGTGTTCTCGATGGCAAGACGTTCGGTTCCTCCGTCTCAACCCCGTCCCATCGTGTAGAACTCGTCGTTCGGTCGCATGCTGGTGACGTTCGCCATGCGGTTCGACATGCCGAAGAAGGCCGCGATCGCGGCGATGTCCCAGACGTCCTCCTGGCTGTAGCCGTGCTCGGCGAGTGCTGCGAAGTCTTCGTCATCGACGGCATAGGCTTCGAAGGCGACCTTCAGCGCGAAGTCGAGCATCGCGCGTTGCTTGCCCGTGATGTCGGCCTTCAGGTAGTTCACGGCGACCTGATCGGCGAGCAGCGGGTTCTTCGCGCGGATGCGCAGGATCGCGCCGTGTGCAATCACGCAGTACTGGCACTGGTTCGCCGCACTCGTCGCGACGACAATCATTTCTCGATCCGCCTTCGACAACCCGCCCGGCTTGTCCATCAGTGCATCGTGATAGGCCATGAAGGCGCGGAACTCGTCGGGGCGGTGCGCGAGCACGAGAAACACGTTCGGGATGAAGCCCGATTTTTCCTGCACGGCACGGATCCGTGTCTGGATGTCGTCCGGCAGGCTGTCGAGGGTGGGCACGGGAAAGCGACTGATCGGCTGGCTCATGGCACGGTCCTGGTTGCGTCTGGAGTGCCGGAGTTTACCCCTATAATGCAGAGCATCGACGATGGCCACGCACGCTGCATGGCCGCGCATCCGCTGGAGGTGACGACGATGACCGAAGCCTACGTTTACGACTGTGTCCGGACACCGCGCGGCAAGGGCAAGGCGACCGGCAGCCTGCACGAGATCACACCAATCCAGCTCTCGGCCCAGGTGTTGACCGCGCTGCGCGATCGCAATCATCTCGATACCGCACTGGTCGACGACATCGTCTTCGGCTGCGTGTCGCCGGTCGGTGAGCAGGGGGCGGTGATCCCGCGCGTCGCGGCACTGGTCGCCGACTACGCGCAGAACGTGCCGGGCAAGCAGTTGAACCGCTTCTGCGCCTCGGGCCTCGAAGCGGTCAACACCGCCGCGGCACAGGTGATGTCCGGACAGTGCGATCTGACGATCGGCGGCGGCGTCGAATCGATGTCGCGCGTGCCGATGGGTTCGGACGGCGGCGCCTGGGCCAGCGATCCGGCGGTCGCGTTCAAGACCTATTTCGCACCGCAGGGCATCGGTGCCGATCTGATCGCGACGCGCTACGGGTTCTCGCGCCGGGACGTCGATGCCTATGCGTGCGAGAGCCAGCGCCGGGCGGCGCAGGCCTGGCAGGAAGGCCGCTTCAGCGGCTCGGTCATCCCGGTGCGCGATCAGCTCGGCATGGTCGCGCTCGATCGCGACGAACACCTGCGCCCGGGCACGACGCTCGAGGAACTCGCGGCGCTGAAGCCGGCCTTCACGCAGGTCGGCGAGGACTACGGTTTCGATGCGGTCGCCTTGCAGCGCTACCCCGACGTCGAACGCATCGAGCACGTGCACACCGGCGGTAACTCGAGCGGCATCGTCGACGGGGCGGCCGGCGTGCTGATCGGCAGCAAGGCCATCGGCGAGCGACTCGGGCTGAAGCCGCGCGCGCGCATCCGCGCCTTCGCGTCGATCGGTTCCGAGCCGACGATCATGCTGACGGGACCCGCGCCGTCGGCACGCAAGGCGCTTGCACGCGCCGGCATGCAGCAGTCCGACATCGATCTGTTCGAATTGAACGAGGCCTTCGCCTCGGTCGTGCTGCTGTACATGGCGCAGATGGACATCGCGCACGATCGGATCAACGTCAACGGCGGCGCGATTGCGCTGGGCCATCCGCTCGGCGCGACCGGCGCAATGATTTTCGGCACCGTGCTCGACGAACTCGAGCGGCGCGGGCTCGGCACGGCGCTGATCAACCTGTGCGTCGGCGCCGGCATGGGCACGGCGACGATCATCGAACGCGTGCACTGACGCGCCGGCTCTCTCACCAACGAGCATCAAGAAGTCCGGGCCGCAGCCGGTACGGCGGGCGCCCGCAGGGGAGTCAGATGAACCAGACCGTGACCATGGCCGTCGGTGACGACGGCATCGCGCTCGTGACGATCGACGTCGAGGGGCGGCCGATGAACGTCCTGACGCCGGCCTTCCACGCCGAGATGAGCGAGGTCGTCCAGCGCATCGGCAGCGATGCCGCGATCCGCGGCGCCGTCATCACCTCGGCGAAGACCGATTTCATGGCCGGCGCCGATCTGAAATGGATCCTCGAGGTGGCGTCGTCGGTCCGCTCGCCCGACGACGCCTGGCGGTTCGCCTGGCCGTTGAATGAACTGTTCCGCAAGCTCGAGACCTGCGGCAAACCGTGCGTCGCCGCCATCAACGGCACGGCGCTCGGTGGAGGTCTCGAACTCGCGCTCGCCTGTCATCACCGCGTCGCCGCCGACCATCCCGCGACGCGCCTCGGCCTGCCCGAAGTGCTCGTCGGTCTCCTGCCCGGCGCCGGCGGCACACAGCGCCTGTCGCGGATGATCGGCGTGCGCGACGCGTTGCAGCTCATCGTCGAGGGTTCGCATCTGACCGTCGCCGAGGCCGCAGCGAAGAAGATCGTCGATCGCGTCGTGCCGGCGGCACAGTTGATCGACGCCGCGAAAGACTACATCCGCAACGGTGGCAAGGCGACGAATCCGTGGGACGAGAAGGGCTTCAAGGTCCCGGGCGGCGCGGGCGGCATGCATCCGGGCGCGGTGCAGACGTTCATGGGCGGCACCGCACTCGTGTCGAAGCGCACGCTGCACAACTACCCGGCACCGATGGCGATCCTCTCGGCGGTCTACGAAGGCACGCAGGTGCCGATCGACACCGGCCTGCGCATCGAATCCCGCTACCTCTCGACGCTGTTGCTGAACCCGGTCGCGCGCAACATGATTCGCACGCTGTTCGTCAACAAGGGCGCGGCGGAGAAGGGCGCAGGGCGGCCGGCAGGCGTGCCGAAGTCCGAAGTGAAGACACTCGGCGTGCTCGGCGCCGGCATGATGGGCGCGGGGATCGCCTGTCTCTCGGCGCGTGCCGGCATGACGGTCAAACTGCTCGATGCCACGCTCGAGAAGGCGCAAGCGGGCAAGGCGATGAGTGAAGCGCTCGTCGCGAAGGACGTCGAGCGCGGCAAAGCGACACCGGCACAGGCGGCGGCCCAGCTCGCACGCATCCAGCCGACGACCGATTACGCCAATCTGAAGGAATGCGACTTCGTCGTCGAGGCCGTGTTCGAAGACCGGGGGATCAAGGCCGACGTGACGCGCAAGACCGCGGCGGTCGTCGGCACGCACACCGTCTTCGCGAGCAACACCTCCACGCTGCCGATCACCGGGCTCGCGCAGGCCTGGTCGCGGCCGGCGGATTTCATCGGTGTGCATTTCTTCTCACCGGTCGACAAGATGCCGCTGGTCGAAATCATCAACGGCCAGGAGACCTCGCCCGCGACGCTCGCACGGGCGCTCGACTATGTCACCCGTCTGAAGAAGACACCGATCGTCGTCAACGACGGCCGCGGCTTCTACACGACCCGCGTGTTCGGCACCTTCACGAACGAAGGCATGACGCTGCTCGCCGAGGGCGTGAAGCCGGCACTGATCGAGAACGCGGCGAAGTTTGCCGGGATGGCGGTCGGCCCGCTCGCGGTGCTCGACGAAGTCTCGCTCGAACTCGCCTGGCACGTGATCGGACAGGCGCAGCGCGATCTCGGCAGCGCGTTCCAGGCGCCGTCGGGCTGGCCGGTGGTCCGCAAGATGGTCGAGGAGCTGAAGCGGCCGGGCAAGCATCATGGACAAGGCTTCTACGACTATCCGGCCGACGCGAAGAAGCACTTGTGGGCAGGACTTGCCGAACATTTCCCACCCCGCGCGGAGCAGCCCGAACTCGCCGACGTCCAGACGCGGCTGCTCTACATCCAGGCGCTGGAAACCGCACGCTGTGTCGAAGAAGGCGTGCTGACGAATCCGATCGACGCCGATCTGGGCGCGATCCTCGGCTGGGGTTTCCCGGCGTGGACCGGCGGCACGCTGTCCTTCATCGACACCGTCGGCATCGCGAACTTCGTCGCGACCTGCGAGCGCCTCGCACAGACCTGCGGCCCGCGCTTCCAACCCTCGGCGGCGCTCAAGGCGCGCGCGGAAAAGGGGCAAACCTTCTACCGCTGAGCCGCACCTTCGGGGCCTGCATTCACCGTTATCGG
>JADZCB010000079.1 GCA_020851775.1 Gammaproteobacteria bacterium | reverse complement strand
TCGATGGTGATCGTGTTCGGCGTGGGATCCAGATCGACGCCGCCCGCGCTCGTGCCGCCATCGTCGCGCACCTGGAAGTCGAACGATGCATACGCCATACCGCTCGCGTTCGCCGCCGCGAGATACGTGAGCTGCCCGGCCGCGATGTTCGCGGCCGTGATGAACTGACCTGTGCTGACCGCCACGCCATTCAGACGCAAGCTGCCCGCGCTCGGCAGCGAATCGATGCGTACGCCGAGCATCGCATCGGGCGGCGTGTCGATCGCATCCGCGAATCCGAAGTCCGCCGTCGTGAACACATAGGCCGTGTCTTCGTTCGTCGCGACCGTCTTGTTCGTGCCGCCGGGCGCATCGTTCACCGCCGTCACGGTGATGCTCGCACTCGCGCTCGCCAAGGAAAAGGCAGTGGTGCCGCCGTTGAGCGTCGTGTCGGCCGTGCCGCCGGCCGTGCCGCTCGTGCCGTCCCAGGCACGCAGCGTCAGACCGCCCGCCACCGTCCCGTGCCAGTGCGCGTTCGGCACGAAGCGCACCGCGCTCGACGCATCGGCCGCGAGCAGGCGCGCGTTCGCGGCGCTCGCTGCACCGAAGGCAAGCCAGGTGCCACCGCCGTCCGTCGTGTATTGCCACGTGCCGTGCGTGTCATCGACCGCCACCACCGCGACACCGGCCGTCGCCCCGGCGTCCGCGTCGCTGACCTGACCGGAGATCAGGCTCGCGACCAGCGTGCCGGCGTCCGCGGTCGCATCCTCGGTCGTGCAGAGCAGCGCGTTCACGCCGGCCAGGACCGGCGCGGCGTTGACGACGACACCGGCATGCAGCGCGAAATCGACGCCTTTTGCATCGGCGGCGCTCTTTCCGTCCCAGACGAAGACGAAACCGTCCGTTCCCGTCCGCGTCACGGCGACCCGCTGCTGGTCGGCCGTGGTCGCGGCGTTCACGCGAAACTCCCCGGCGGCCGCCACGATGTCGCTGCCGGAGCGCTCGAACAAACGGGCGTAGATGTTCGACATGCTCGGCGCATCGCCGTCCTGACCGAACGAGGTCCAGGCGACGACGAAATTCAGATCCTCGTCCTGCGCGATGGCCGGCGCGGTCTGATCGGACGCGACGGTCGCGTTCACGCGAACCTCGCCCGCGCTGCTGTCGCCGCCGGCGTCACGCAGGAAGAATGCGGCATAGATGCCGGCGCCATCGCCATCTTGCGCCGCGCTCGTCCAACCGACGAGATAATCGCCGGCCGCGTCGAAGGCGATCACCGGGGCCGTCTGATCGCCGGCCGTGGTCGCGTTGATGCCGAGCTCCCCGCCGAAGAACGTGTCGTCGGCCTGGTAGTAGCGCCGATAGATGCCCCAGCCGTCCCCGTCCTGAGCATCGCTTTGCCATGCGAAGGCGAAGTTCCCGAATGCATCGCCGACGACGTCGGGCGCGCGCTGATCGCCTGTCGTCGTGGTGTTGACCAGGAATTCGGCGCTGAGCGCGTCGTGGGGCAGATCGAACTTGCGCGCATAGACACCCCAGCCGCTGCCGTCCTGGTTCTGCGATGCCCATGCGACCATGTAGGTGCCGGTCTGAGCTTCGAAGGCGACGCTGGGGCTCGCCTGATCGCCGGTCTTGGTGGCGTTGACGCGGAACTCGCTGCTGACGGCATTGCCGTCGGCGTCGAACGCGCGTGCATAGATGTTGCCCTCGGTGTCGGCGTCGCCGTTTTGTCCTTGCGTGGTCCAGACGACGACGAAGTTGCCGGCCGCGTCCATGGCGACATCCGGCTCGAACTGATCACCGTTCGTCGTGCCGGCCACCCGGAACTCGTTGCCCAGCGGCGTGCCCGCGGCATCGTAGCGGCGTGCGTAGACGCCCCAGCCGCCGCCGTCCTGCGAGTGGCTCTGCCACACGACGACGAAGTTGCCGGCGGCATCGGCCGCGACGGCGGCATCGGACTGCTGGTTCGATGTCGTCTGATTCGCGAGCAGTGTGCCGGACCAGGCGGATTGCAGCGGCGCGCCGATGGCGAGGTCGCTCTGAATGCTGCCGACCCGGTATTCGAGCACCCAATCCCCGCCCAGGACGGGCTGACCGGTCAGATCGGTGCTGGCGGCGATGTCGGCGCCGGTGGCGGCCGCGAGCGCCTGCACGAGCCGCTGCCCTTGCGCCGCCTGCGCGAGATCGCAGCCGTAGAGCAGGATGTCGGCATCGTCCGACAACGCGCTGCGCCAGTCTGCGAGCTCGTCCGCATGGCGCGCGATGTCGCCGGCGGTGAGCCAGACAGCCCCGAGCTGCATGCCCGTCGCGTTCGCGTGGCCGATGAGATGCAATGCGTCGTAGGGTGCACGCGATGCCGTCAGGGCGGCGGTGATCTGCGTCAGTCCGTCCCGAGTCGAATCGAGAACGAGAATCTGGCGCGCCACGTCTGCGGCGTCGTTTCCGAGCACGTCGTCGACGAGGGCGAGGTAGTCGGCGATCGACGCATCCACGACGACCAGCTCGCGGCGTTGCGCCGCCGCCTCGCTCCGGGCCGTGGCCGGCGCTGCCCCTTGCATGTCGATGCGCACCGGTGCGGGCTCGGCCAGGGCACCGGTGACGACCGCCTGCTCGACCAGTGGCTCCGGGGCGACGAGCGCAACGACGTCGGCCGAGAACATCGTTCTCGGCTCCAGCGTTTCGAAGCGCACGCTCTGTCCTGCGAACCCCCGCCGACCCATCGACCGTCCCTGTACGTATCGGGGCGGAGACGACGCTCGTCATGTCCCCGCACGACGACCCTCAACGCCCCATCGACAGGGAGTAACTGCAGGTGCACCTGCAACATTGAGGACGCGCGTGAGGAGCGCGCTCGCGGTTCGACCGGCGCGCAGCGGTCGAATCAGATCGGCGGATGTCGCGCCGCCCACCCGCTGGCCGCTTCATACGCCGCGGCGATGCGATAGATACGCTCTTCGCAGAACCAGTCGGATGCGATCTGCAAGCCCAGCGGCAGTCCATGCGCGCCGAACCCCATGGGCAGCACCAGCGCCGGCATGCCCGACAGGTTGTACATGCGCGTGCAGCCGCCGCGCCGCGCACCGGGGCTAGCCATCAGCACGTCCATCGTATCGGAGATCGACTCGCGGCCGACGCTGACGATGGCGTCCACGCCGCTCGCGAACAGCTCGGTGTACTTTCGCACCAGCGCCGCGCGGATCTCTTGCGCTTCTTGCAGCTCCGCGTCGGTGATCGCCGTGGCCGCCAGCAGCCGCTCGCGCAGCGACCGGTCGAACTTTTCCGGCCGGTGTTGCAGATTCTCGCGGTGATAGGCGTGGGCTTCGGCGAGCAGGATGCGCGTACCCAGGTCGGCGGCGAGCCCGATCTCCGGAAAATCGAAGTCGAGCGTCTCGGCACCCAAATCCCTTAGCACGCGCAGCGCCTCCTCGAACGACCAGATGCATTCGGCATCGTGCGGATTCGAAGCGATGAAGCGACGCGGCACGGCGAGCTTCATGCCCTTCACCCCTGCCGCGAGCGAAGCGCCGTAGTCCGGCACCGGTGCATTCGCCGAGGCGGCATCCTTCGGGTCGTAGCCCGCCATCGCCTGCAGCATGAGCGCGTTGTCGCGCACGGTGCGCGTCATCGGCCCGACGTGATCGAGGCTCGCCGCGAGCGGCAGCACGCCGTGCACGCTGACGCGCCCGAAGGTGGGCTTCATGCCGACGATGGAGCACACCGATGCCGGGTGCCGGATCGAGCCGCCGGTGTCGGTGCCCGTCGCGCCGAAACACAACCCCGCCGACACCGCCGCGCCGGAGCCGCTGCTCGAACCGC
The DNA here is from genome assembly GCA_020851775.1 of Gammaproteobacteria bacterium. Classification (GTDB taxonomy): domain Bacteria; phylum Pseudomonadota; class Gammaproteobacteria. The sequence continues at coordinate 3,710 of JADZCB010000079.1, read as the reverse complement.
CCGGACTGTAGTCGACATTCCAGGGATTGCGGGCCGGGGGAAACGCAGCGCTCTCGCTCGGATTGCCGTACGCGAACTCCCAGAGCGAGAGCTTGCCGAGCGCAATCGCACCGGCATCCTTCAATCGCGTATACACGGTGGCATCCGCGTCGGGAACCCAATCGCGCAACTGATCGGAGTGCGCCGTCGTTCGCAGACCCCGTGTGCACACGATGTCCTTGTGCGCGATCGGAATGCCGTGCAGCGGTCCGCGATAGCGTCCGGCGGCGATCTCGGCTTGCGCCGTTCGCGCCTGCGCGAGCGCGTCTTCGGCTGTCAGCGTGATGAAGGCGTGCAGCTTGGGATCGAGGTCCGCGATGCGATCCAGACAAGCTTGCACGAGCGTCACGGGAGACAGGTGGCCCGAACGAATGCGATCGGCTGCTTCGGCGATGGTGAGATAGTGCAGCGGCTCGATCATCCTTCGTCCTCCTCGGCCGGTCGATGCGTGCCGCCGATTATAGGTCGCCGCGATGCCGACCGCCCGCCATGGACAGCGATTGACTCCGGCGGCGAGCGTGGGCGACACTGCCCCGTCATTCACACGAACGCATCGACAGGAGCTCGGCAATGAAGGCAGTGGTGTGCAAGTCCTACGGTCTGCCCGATACGCTGGTGGTGGAAGATCGTCCCGCGCTCGAAGCGCCGCCCGGCAAAGTGGTCGTCAGCGTGCGCGCCGCCAGCGTGAAGTTCTCCGACACCCTGCTCATCCAGAACAAATACCAGAACAAGATCGACGTGCCGTTCGTGCCGGGCGGCGAAGTGACCGGCGTGATCAAGGCGGTCGGCGCCGGCGTCGAGCGCTGGAAGGTCGGCGACCGGGTCAGCGCGCAGACGGGGCAAGGGGGATTCGCCGAGGAAGCGCTGGCCGATCCGGACAAGCTCTCTTCCATTCCCGATTCGATCGACTTCGCCGGCGCGGCCGGATTGTCCAATGCGTACGGCACGTCGTACTACGCGCTCATCGATCGCGGCCAGTTGAAGGCCGGCGAAACCGTGCTGATCCTCGGCGCGTCGGGGGGCGTGGGGCTGGCCGCCGTCGAGATCGCCAAGATCGTCGGCGCCAAGGTGATCGCCTGCGCATCCACCGAAGAGAAGCTCGCCGTCTGCCGCGAGCACGGCGCCGATCACACGATCAACTACGACAAGGAAGATATGCGCGCCCGGGTGAAGGAGATCACGGGCGGCAAGGGGCTCGATGTCGTCTACGATCCGGTCGGCGGCGACTATTCGGAGCTCGCGCTGCGCGACATGGCCTGGGGCGGACGCTTCCTCGTCATCGGCTTCGCCGCCGGGCCGATCCCGAAGATCGCGCTCAACCTGCCGCTCATCAAGGGTTGCAGCATCGTCGGCGTATGGATCGGACAATTCTCGAAGAAGGAGCCGGCCAAGCACCGCGCCAACGTCGATCAGATCTGGAAGTGGGTGGCCGAAGGCAAGATCAAGCCGCACATTTCGGGCAGGCACCCGATCGAGAAGGCAGCGGATGCGCTGAACGAAATCATGGCGCGCAAGGTCGCCGGCAAGGTGGTGCTGGTGAACGAGTGACCCGAAGACCGTAGCCCGGATAAAGGCGAAGCCGTCATCCGGGGACCGCGATCCCCGGGATGCGCTACGCTCCTCCCGGGCTACGGGACGAAGCACCCCGTAGCCCGGGTTGAGCCGCAGGCGTAACCCGGGGTGGATCGGCATCGCGATCCCCGGGTTACGCGCTTTGCGCTCAACCCGGGCTACAAGGACGCTATGTCTTAGGTCAGTACCCTGGAGAGGAGGAGCATCATGCATCGAGCATCTCTGACTGCGGTGCTATGCGGTGCGTTGTGGCTTGCGAGCAGCGGACCGGCGATGGCACAGGACACCCCATCCGGCTATCCGTCGAGGCCCGTGCGCATCGTCGTGCCGGCCGTGCCGGGCGGCGGACTCGATCTCGTCTCGCGCTCGGTCGCGCAGATGCTGAGCGAGAAGTTCAATCAATCCTTCGTCGTCGACAATCGGGCGGGCGGCGCGACGGTGATCGCGACCGAGCTCACCGCCAAGGCGGCACCCGATGGCCACACCTTCCTCGCCGGCACCGATGCGCTGCGCATCGTGAGCGTCACCAAGCGCGTGCCGTTCGATACGCGCAAGGCGTTCGTGCCCGTGGTGCAGATGACCTTGCAGCCTTATGTGCTGCTCGTCAGCCCCAGCGTGCCGGCGAAGAACGTCAAGGAGTTGATCGCCTACGGGCAGACCGAAGTGCTGCGCTACGGCAGCTCGGGCGTGGGCACCTCGGGCCACATCGGCATGGAATCTCTGGGGATCATCTCCCACAGCAAGTTCGTGCATGTGCCGTACAAGGGCGGCGCGCAGTCGCTGGTCGCGCTGCTCGCCGGAGAGATCCACATGTATCCGGGGCTGCTGCTGTCGGCGAATGCGGCGATCAAGACCGGCAAGGCGCGCCTGCTCGCCACCCTGGGGCCGACGCGGCTACCGGCGTATCCCGACCTCCCCACGGTCGCCGAGCAAGGCTTCCCCGGGTTCAAGATCGTCAACACCTATGGGCTGTTCGCGCCCGCCGGCACGTCGGCAGCCATCGTGCGGGCGATCAATCGTCTCGTCGGCGACTTCATGCACACGCCGCAGATGTCGCAAAAGCTGATCGCGGACGGCAGTCAACCGGCCGAACGCATGACCCCGGAGGAATACAAGGTGGTCTTTGCCCGCGAGTACGAAGAGTTCGAACGCCAGATCGGGCAGTTCAAGACCAAGCTGTTCTGAGGATGGTCCAAGCGCCGCCATGCCCGCGAGCCTGTCCCCGTGCAGACGGGGAGCGGGCATCCAGAACTCGTGAACCTGCTCTGGATTCCCGCTTTCGCGGGAATGGCGCAATATGGTTCTCCATAGACTGTCCTAAAGGCACGATATACGGAGGAAGGATGACGCACAGCAGGAAAGCAGTCCGCAGTCGCGGTACACGCACGGCATTGAACGCGATGATCGCTACGAGTCTCGCTGCCGCGGCGGCACCGGCGTGGTCGCAGGAGAAGTACCCCGCGCGCCCCGTGCGCATCATCGTCGCGTTCGCGCCGGGCGGCGGCACCGACATCATGGCGCGCTCGCTCGCCGCCAAGCTGACGGTGCGCTACAGCCAGCAGTTCATCGTCGACAATCGTCCGGGCGGCGGCGGCAACATGGGCATGGAGATCGCATCGCGCGCTGCACCCGACGGCTATACGCTGCTCGCCGTCTCCAGCAGCTACGCGGCCAACGCGGTGCTGCGCAAGACCTCGTACGATCCGATCACGGGCTTCGAGCCGGTGTCGCTGCTGAGCCGTCAAGCCGTGGTGCTGCTCGCGCACCCGTCGGTGCCGGTGAACACCGTGAAGGAGTTGATCGCGCTGGCGAAGGCCAAGCCGGGCCAGCTCACCTACGGCTCCTCCGGTTCGGGCGGCATCCAGCATCTGGCCACCGAGCTCTTGAAGAGCATGGCGCAGATCAACATCACGCATGTGCCGTACAAGGGCACCGGGCCCGCGCTCAACGACCTCATGGCGGGACAGATCAATCTGAGCATGCTGTCGATCATCGCCGTCCTGCCCCATATCCGTGCCGGCAAGCTGAAAGGCTTGGCGATCAGCAGCGGCACGCGCTCCGACGCCGCACCGGAGATCCCCACGATCGCCGAGGCCGGC